>CALRJJ020000266.1:0-6935 GCA_943367505.1 Flavobacterium psychrophilum
TCATTGGTACAAGCGCTTTGGATTGAAGCACTCCGATAATTTGGAAATCAAAGAGGAGTGGAAGAAGGAAGTAAGCCTTGAACTGAAGAAGCTTGCACTAGAGCTATGAGGCAGCATGTTACCGACCCAGAAATCTGTATTGGTTGCTCGGCCTGCGAACTAGCATGCCCACTTAAGGCAATCAAATCTATTCTTGGTCGTTACTGCGTAGATGCTTCTGTCTGCGAGGGCTGCGGCAAGTGTATTGAGGAGTGTCCAACTTCTGCCGCTGATTGTTTTATCGAAGTGGCTGAGCCATATTCGCAAGACCAGCAGTCGGAGTGGACGAGTCTGCCATTGCTAGACACCTAGATTGCTAGACACCTAGATTGATAGAATTTATCGCAGTATTTATTGTTGTGCTCATTGCTGTCTTCTTTGAAAGAAGCGCTTGCTTGTTAGCAAAACCGGTTTCGGTATCTGTCTCATTTTCCTAGTAAAAATGAGACAGATACCGAATGTTGAAAAGTGAGTGTGTTCTAGTTGGAGCCAAACCTGTATAGTTGCTTTTGCTGGATTCAACGATGTTTTCTTTAGGGATGCTTTCAAAGTGCAGGAAGGTGATTTAATCAAAATACCAAAGCTGGATGCGCCAGGGGCTGGCCTGCCATTCTTTGAGATGTTTTTGCAGAAGGTTGTGATTTTTCCAATGCTCTGCAAGATCACTACTTTTGATAGCGCCATTAGAATTTTTGAGAAAGAATCAAAGCTGTTGTTGCGCGAAGTGGCACTTATACCTGTGCCTCTGCGAGATAAACGCATCTTGGTGCCAAGGTTGCCCGCTATTGAGGATAGCTCTCGCTTTTGGTCTGCGGCAATGGTACTTGAGCACTTAATTATTGTCGGCAGTCAAATCAAGATAGTGGCGCAACATCTTGCTCGTGGAGAAACGCCTCCTGGTGTAGCTGATGTAGCGGCGGTGAAGCCGCCAGGAGACTTGGCGGGCCCTGTCTGTATTGAACAATTCAAAATTTATAGCGATGATTTTCTCAAGACTGTGCGCTCACTGCGCGGTGATCAATGGGCCACTGCTACTTTCAATCATCCCTGGTTTGGCCCCCTGACTTTGCATAAATGGATGTGCCTGGCGGCAATTCACCAGCGCATTCATCGCCGCCAAATTGAAGCCATAATCAGACTGCTTTGATTAATTCGCAAGTGAGGGCGAATTGTTCAAAGTGATATTTAATTGGCAATGTATTTACTTGATGCTTTTAGAGGAAGAAGTCTTTCATTAGTTTGCTGCCGGGGCTGACAGCATACTGCTCTAAGTCATTAACACCGGCCTTCGCTAATACTTCAGTGTCGATGAAGAAGTTGCCGCTGCACTGTTCGGCTGGCTGAGTGAAAATCCAGTGGGCTGCATCTGCCACTATATCTGGTGTGCGGGAGCATTTGAGGGCTTCATCTCCACCGAGCAAATTTTTCACTGCGGCTGTGGCTATGGCTGTTTCTGGCCAGAGTGAGTTGACGGCAATGCCCTGACCTTTTAGTTCTTCAGCCATACCCAGTGTGCACATGCTCATGCCATATTTAGCCATGGTGTAGGCAACGTGTGGCGCAAACCAGCGTTTGTCCATGTTGAGCGGGGGCGATAAGTTGAGAATGTGTCCATTGCTGGCGTTGGCTAGGTGAGGAATAGCAACTTTGGAACACAAGAAAGTGCCACGGGCATTGACCTGATTCATCAAATCAAAGCGCTTCATTTCAGTCTCGAGTGTGCCAGTAAGGTTGATGGCACTGGCGTTGTTGACGAGAATATCGAGGGCGCCGAAGTGCTCAACAGTTTGAGCTATGGCTGCTTTGACTTGCTCCTCTTCGCGCACGTCGCATTGAATCGCTAGAGCTTTGCCCCCGGCGGCTTCAATTTCAAGAGCGGCTGAATGAATTGTGCCTGGTAGTTTGGGGTGCTTCACCACGGTTTTGGCGGCAATGGCAATGCAGGCGCCGTCGCGGGCTGCTCGCAGTGCTATGGCGAGGCCTATGCCTCTTGAGGCTCCAGTAATGAAGAGAACTTTTCCGGCGAGGCTCATTTTTTCTTCCTGTTTTTTGCTGTGGGTGTGACGTGGGTTTCGAAGTTTTCTATGTATTGATTGATGTAGTCGGGAGGCTGTTTATTGGCGTCTAGCCTGGGGTCGTTAATGACTGGATGAGCCACCATTGTCAGTGGCACCACTCCGGCCCAGTAGGGCAGGGTGAGATCGCCTTCGTCATCATCGGGAGGTCCTTTGCGAATTTTTGCCGAGGCTTCGTCTATTTTTATCGCTAAAACTGAGGTGGCGGCTAATTCACCGCCGGTTGGTTTTCTTGTGTCTTCAAAGCGCTGTTTCATGATTTGATCTGAAATTACTTTGAGAGCGTGGAGTTTTTCTGCTTTTTCAGTGACTGGCACTGCTTGACCAAAGACCATGACCGAGCGGTAATTGATTGAGTGATTGAAAGAGGAGCGGGCCAGCACCACTCCGTCTAATAGTGTTACGGCTAAGGAGATGGGTATGCCCTGGGCCATGTTGTTCATCATGCGGCTAGCGGCAGCACCATGAACATAGAGCGTGTCTCCGTCGCGGCCATAGCAGGTGGGAATAACCAGGGGTTGTTCTTTGTGCACGAAAGCAATATGGCAAAGGAAGGTGCAGTCGAGTATTGCGTAGATAGTCTCGCGATCATAGTGAGCTTGGTCGCGCATACGCATGACGCGGTTGCGGTCGGTTGGTGTGAACTTGTCGCTCATAAGTACTGCCTATTTGCCTGAGCGTTATGGCTATTCGTCGCCCAGGCTATGTAAGTCTACCCTGCTTGCTGGGTTGCGGCCTCTTAAATACTGATAAAGCCTTTGGGCAAAGCGATAGGTGGTAGGTTCAGCGTCGCGTTTGGGCAGGCGGCCGTGCTTGGCAAACCAATCGGCCCGTCCCACTACCCCTTCTACTTGTTGTGGGGTGAGGCCAAGACCTTGTAGCTCGGTTTTGCCAGCGGGGGTGTTATAGGTGTCTACAAATTGCTGCACTTTGGCCACGGTTTCATGGGGCAGCGGTGCGTTTGCTGCTTCTTTATAGAGATATTGATTGAGGTTCTCGTAGCCGCGCCGCAGCCCCGGGCGCGGAATCAAGTCAGCCTGAGTGGTGGCTGGTCTGAGACCATCGCCAAGATCGATATTCTTGACAGTGGTTCCCGCCGGAGTTTTTTCAGAGACAAAATTGAGGATGTGATTGTCCCATTCGCCCATGATCAGGCGTTTGACCCAGGCCTCTTGATAGGCCTCAAACAAAGGTTTGTTCTGTCTAAAATCTTCTAGTACTTTTCGAGATGGCGGTGTGAATAACTTTCTAGGGCCATGGGGATCAACCACTTCTAGCAAGTTCTTGCCCGTGATTTCTTGGACGTAGCCACTATGAGTCTTGCCGTTGATTTCTACCGTGCGGGCCACCGATACGGGCAGTGAGTTGGCAAAATCGATTTTTGTCCCAAGGCCGTATCCGGCAATTTCAGATTGTTTGCGGTAAGCGAAAGCTTCAATGCCAGTATCTGGTCTGAATAGAACCGGCTTGACTTGACCTTCGGCGGTTGTGATAGTGCCTTTCCAGGTGGTGGTCATTAAGTCGCCAATTTCTCTGGTTGGGGTGAAGACCCCGTCACGCAGGGCGATTTGATTGGCGTCGCCAATTTTTCCTAACTGAAATGGTGTCTGCCTGGCCTCGTTCATGGCTGTAGGAGAGTCTTTCAGGCTGAGGCGGTCGTATCGTGCTGACTGCATACCGCCAACTCGACCGGCTGCCGCACCGACTAAACCATCGGCCAGGCCGCGACCCATGATTAAAGAGAGGTTGAACTTCTCGTCTGATTGCCACTGCCTTACAAGTTCGTTGCCAGAGCCAGCGGCCGTGCCCATGGCGCCTGCCTGGAAAGTTCTATTCATCACGGAATCAAAGCGAATGGCGCCACGAGTGTTTTGATACATGCGCCCCCAGACCACATCGGCGGCTCCGAATGTGAGGGCGTCAACGGCTAGAGAACCTGGGTTGAGAGCTGTTTTCAAAGTTGTGGACAGGCCGCCCGTGAAATTGAGCTTGCCATCTTTATCTAAATAGTTTTCTCTGGTTAAGCCCGCCTCGGCTGTGCGCGAGACTATGCCGAGCTGAATGCCAGCTCTTGCTGGTGTCAGCGCGCTCGATTCCATCATGGCAAAACTGCCTTTCAGTACTGCCGCTTTGCCCAGTCCAAGGGTGGCGTCGGTGGCCTGGTTTTGCCAGGTGTCGCCGATTTTGGCCTGGTCGGCCACATAGGTCAAGGCCAGGCCGCCCAGGGCCAGTTTGCCTTTCATAAAGAGGGGAGCTGTTTTAATAAATGCTTTGCTGTAGTGGGTAACTTCGTCTTCGACAACTTTGGCTTTGGCCGGAGTGAAAATCTCCCGGGCAATGGGATCGATTGCCGAGTGCACGGCCGCATCTAGATAGGTCTGCCGCGGATGGCCGGCATCTTTATCTGAATTGGAGTTGTGCGAATCGAGGATGGGCATTGGGTTACCGAATAGATTCTTTTGACTGTTTGGCCACGCCGAGTTGAACTATACGAATCGGGCAAAATTTGACTTACCAAAATGACAAATTAAGCCAGAATTTCTTGTTTTATGCCCAAAAGGTCCGTCCGGCCAAACCCGAGAGGTTCTGCTTGGCAACGCTGGGCTGGATTTAGCCCATGTTTTCTATGGTTTGCATCTCTTCGGCTGTCAGTGAAAGACTTTCAGCGGTAAGGTCTTCTAGCATGTGCTGCTGGTTGGTGGTTCCAGTCAAAGGCAGCATGCCTATTTGCATAGCAAAGCGAAAGACAATTTGCGCCACACCGGTGTTGAGTCGACGCGCCATGGCATGCACAGCGCCACTTTCGAGCACATGGGGATTAGCCGTGAGCAGGGAAAAGCCCTGGTAAATAATGCCTTCTTTGCGGCAAATCTCGCGCACAGCGCTGTCCCAGCCTCGCATGGCATAGCAGCGGTTCTGCACTATCATGGGCTTAGTTACAGCCACAGAGCAGAGGGCGTCGAGCTGGTCGGCGCTGACATTGCTCACCCCAATCATGCGCGTGCGGCCTTCGTTTAAGTGCTCTTCCATGGCCGCCCACACTTCTAAATCTTGGGGAGTCAGCCCCTGTCTTGAATAGGGGCCATGCAGAACGTATGAATCAAGATAGTCAGTGTGCAGGTGTTTCAGCGAACTAACCATTGATTGGTTCACTTGGGTGGTGAGGTTGGCCTTGGCGTCGTAGGGAGTGCGGGCGTCTTGGCCATTCACTGAGGTGAATTTGGTTTGCAGAAATAGACTTTCGCGGCCAATGCCTTTTTGCTTCAAGGCCAGCAAAGCTTCGCCGACAAGGGCTTCATCGTAGTGAATCAATTGATTGGCTGTGTCTATGCTGCGAAAACCAGCATCAACGGCTGTTTCGACTAGTTTGGCCGTGGCTTCTTTCTTCCATGCCGTGCCATACATGATGGCGGGCATGGTGATTCCGTTGTAGCTGGTTACTGACATTTATCTATTTATTTACCTAGCAATTATTTGCTTGCGCCGCCCACTTTGAGATTGGCTGGATTACTGAAAAGATCTTGCTTCTTGCGCAATGCATTGACCACTTCTTTGCTTACTCCCAGGTTGGTTTGCAAAAGATTGGTGGAATTGCTACCGAGCCATTGTGAGAGCGAGATTTCTTGATAATCGCCGGTATTAAACACGGCTAGTATCTCGCATTCATCGCTGCCGACTGACTCAATATAGTGGCCGTAACCAATGGGCACATAGCCAACATCGCCGGGGCCAAATTCACGAGTAATCTTGCGGCCTTTGCTGCCAAAGACAGTCATGCGTGCTCGACCTTTGATGTAATACTGCCATTCATCAGCGTTTGGATGCCAGTGCATTTCGCGAATGGCCAGCGGTGCTAATTTTAGAATGGCACCAGACATGGTGGCAGAGATAGGGAAGTCTTTTTGCGTTACTACATTGAATGTTCCACCAGGAACCACTTCAGGAACTTTGGCCCCAAGGCGGAAGCGGTGGGTCAAAGGAGGTGGATTTTCACTGGCTGGTGGTGGGTCTGTGGGCAAAGCTTCAGGCACTGGGCCCTGGGCAATGTAGACTTCTTTCTTGGGGAAATTATTGAAAGTTTCGACCGGCAAGTTGAACTGTTTGGCCAGCACTTCTTTGGGTGTTTGGGCCAACCAATCAGTCATGCTGAAGGTGGCAAATTCAGAAAAATAGCCGCTATCGAAAACAAGCACGAAATGGCATTCTTCATTGCCCAGGCCCTGAATTGAATGTCCATGGCCGCGGGGGAAGTACCAGACATCGCCAGGGCCAAAGTCTTTCACTTCGGAGCGGCCTTCTGGGTCAATCACAGTGATGCGGCAATGGCCCGCTATCACATACGACCACTCGGCAGCATTGGCGTGCCAGTGAAGCTCACGCAGTCCACCGGGCTTGAGGAACATTGAGACTCCGGCCAACCCTTTTGAAATGGGGAAATTCAAGGCTGTGGCTTCGTGGGATGAGCCACCCTGGTAGGAGGTCATGGGCTGCTTTTCCAGCTCATATTTAATTTCAGGCATGGCCTCTTTGGCCATTTCGATAGCTTCGGCAACGGTAGCAATAGTCTTGCTTGAGCCAGGGGCAGCAGCTTTTTCGGTGGTCGCTGCCAGGGCCGGTTGGCTTAGAAGAATTTGACTTGGAAATATTTGTCCCAGCGGAACTTGGCCCAGTAAAACTAGATTAAAAGTCAGAGCCAAGAGATTCTGCCAGGGCTTCATCATTATTTCCTTATGCTTAGTTTTTGCTGCTTAGATTTCGCGGCTTAGACTTTGCTGTTTAGGCCAGTGAGAATTTTACTTGGCCTGGGGCGGCCATAGCTTC
>CALRJJ020000267.1:0-6929 GCA_943367505.1 Flavobacterium psychrophilum
AACCGGTTTAAGTGACAGTGGAGGCCCTGAGTGACATTAGTCAGCAAAAGCATTGTACGACTGACACTAGGAGCTTTCCTTGGCGTCAGCTTAACCTTTAGTTTCAGTTTTCGTGCTTCTGCCGCCGAAGCAACGGCGCTCGCCGAAAATAGTTTGCCAAGACCGCTGGCCAAGAACGATGAAGCTAGTCTTCCGCTGGATGATTCAGAAGTCGGCTCCAAGCAGCTACACGTGCCGACGAAGGCTGCTCGCACTGCCCCTTGCTTATCTTGGCTGCCACCGGGCGATGTCAAGCCCAGGGTCGCTTTGTTATGTATTCATGGATTCAGTTTGCATAAAGGTTGCTATGCCGCCTTTGGCCGGGAGATGGCCAAGAACGGCATTGCCACTTATGCGACAGATTTGCGCGGCTTCGGCGAACTAAAAGACTACAATAATCGCGAAGGAATGGACTTTGACGGCGATTTGGTCGATATCAAAGCTACGCTTCAACAAATTCACAAGAATCACCCTGGTCTGCCTGTGATCTTGCTAGGAGAGTCTTTGGGTGGTGCCATTGCGCTTCGAGCAGCTGCACTCTATCCCGAACTTATTTCCGGGCTTATTTGTGCCGTGCCAGCGCGCGATCGTTTTGCCATGAGTGAAGGCGAGAAAAGAGTCACCAAGACTTCCGTTCTGAATACTCTCACCGGCGACTATAGTAAGCCGATGGATGATGCCGCCTTCGCTGCAGTGCAGAAAATTTCAGCTAACGAAGAACTGCGCAGTGAGTGGAAAAACGACCCACTGATGCGAACCTACTTCTCTGCCAAAGACTTTGTGCAATTTGACTTCTTTATGAGGGGTAATCTAGAAGTTGCCAAACTTATAAAAGACACGCCGGTTTTGTTTTTACAAGGTACAGACGATAAGTTGATTCGTCCTGAGGGAACTTGGAGGCTCTTTGAGCGCCTTGGCACACCAAATCGCCAATTGGTTTTGAGCAAGAACTCAGAGCACCTGCTATTTGAAGAAAATCAGTTCAGAGCCGATGACGTTGGTTTCGTCACTACCTGGATTGACAACAATGTCTCTCCTTTAGATCCAACTGTCGCTATTTCTATGGCTAAACTGCCCGTGGTGGCATCTATGAAGGAGTACTCGGGCAGCGAAATCGCAATTGCAAGCGCTTCTTCTAATACAACAACTACGACAACCACAGCTCCTGTTGAGAAGGTAGCGGCATTGCCGCCCCAGCCTCAACCGACTGAATTTAAGCACAGGCTGGCCTCGCAATCTCCGCAGATCAATTTTTGGATTGAACTTGATCGAAATGGTAAAGTCTTCCGCTGCAATAATAAAATGGAATTCAAAACAGGCGATAAAATTCGCTTCCATTTGATTCCGCAAAGCGATGGTTATGCCTATCTTGTCATGAAAGCAGGAACCACAGGCAAGAGTGATGTTCTCTTTCCCAACAATCAATATGGCACTCAAAATTATCTGTTTCGTGGAAAAGATTACCCCATTCCAGCAGTTGGATGGATGGAATTTGACCAACATCCTGGTACTGAGCAATTAGGACTTGTATTTGCCAGTGAGAAAGTTGATGTCACGCCAGAGTCGCTCAAAAACCGTACTATGACTGCTTTTGTCTCTGCCGATGATACGGGCTCAAAAGATCTTTGTCCCACACGCATGAAACTATCTTGGGATGATCCAAAGCCGGTGATGCTACCTGATGACTTTTCAGCTGTTGCCCAGGTTACTAATTCCAACGACAGCAGTTTGGTTCGCCTGATGGCTTCACCGGGTGGAATGGTTTCAGCAAGTATCTCGCTCTTGCACGGTAGTAATCGTTGAGGTTTAGTAGATGCTGCGTTTAGAGTGGCTATTGCCAATTGTGCTTGTGATTTCTACAAGTAATCTTGCTGCTTGGTCACAGGCAAGCAAAATTGAATTTACCAAGATTCAAGATTTGAATCCAAACGCGCGCGGCACAAACAGGCCGATCAAACAAAAATGGGCTGTCGTGATTGGTGCATCTAAGTTTAAGGAAGGCCGCCTGGCCTCTACTGCCGCGACCGGCATGGCCCAATCGGCCAAGGATTTCGAGCAGTATTTAGTCGATCCACATGGTGGTCGATTCGAAAAGAATCACGTCAAGTTGCTAATCGATGCTGACGCCCCCAGGCAGAGCATAATGACCGCGCTTGGTCCAAGCTTTCTCGGTAATGCTGCTGGTCCAGACGATCTCGTCGTTGTCTTTATCGCCACTAGTGGCTTTCCAACCACTGATGGTAATACCTATTTGTGCACTTATGATTGCGCCCTAGATAACATCTACGGCACTTGCATCTCTATGCAAACATTGATGAGTACCTTAAAACAGAATGTTCATTCTGATCGCATTTTACTGGTCTTACAAGCGGCCTATAGCGGTGCTGCAGAGTTAGAAGCTGGTGCTAAATCTCTCACGAAGGGCCCCCCAGCTTATAATCTCGATCCGACCAAAGTTCTTTTGGGCAACGGCTATATTATTCTGTCATCCAGCCAACCCAACCAAATTACTTGGAGCCCTGCCTTTTCGAAGAATCTTACCAGCGCCCTGCGCCAGGAAGACGGGATGATTTCGCTCAATAAAGCATTTGCAATCGCCAAGCAAAAGACCGAGTCAGAGACGGCCTCAACTGGTAGCAATAGAAAGCAAGTGCCAGTAATGAAATCTGCCTGGAGCGGGACTGAACTGGTTCTCGGTGCACCACCAGTAGAGCGAGTAGCCAATCTTCCAGCGTCTTTAAGTTCTTTCCTATCCGCTGAGGGGGCCTATCTTAAGGCCAGTAAACTCATCGCTGAGGGGAAAACCGACGAGGCCTTAGAGCAGTATAAGTTAGCCATCGCCGCCGATCCTAAGTATGCCGATGCGCTGGCTGATTGTGGCGCTGCCTTTACCATGAAAGACGATTGGAAATCTGCGGCTGACATGTACAAAAGAGCAATTGCCATTAACTCAAGCGATGAGCTATTCCATCTAAACTACGCCCGTATTCTGGACAAACTTGGCGAGAAGGATAGCAGCTTAGAAGAGCTGAACATTGCATACAGACTTAATCCGAAAGACATGTCGGTGCTGATAGCACTTTCCAGCAAATTACTGGCAGCCAACCAAGCCGTGGCCGCTGTTCGTTACTTGGAAGAAGCCGTCGATTTGTATCCCTTGCGATCTGATTCGCGCGAGCGGCTTAGCTACGCTCTTATGAAGAGCGGTGATATCGGTCAAGCTGTGGCGCAAGCTAAAGAAGCCGTGCGTCTTGATACGAAATCGGCTTCGGCTCAGACATTGCTAGGTTCAGTTTTGATGGTTCAGGGTTATGTTGGTCCGGCTGTTGAGGCCTACAAAGAAGCGGCCAAGCTTGCTCCCAACGATCCCGATGTGATTTGGCTATTGAGTAAGTCAATGGAGAAAAGCGGCGATCGCGAAGGTGCCATTGCCCAGTTAGATCATTTCTTGCAACTGTGCTCGCCATCAGATCCTCGCGCGCAGAAAGTCAAAGAGCATCTGGAAGAACTGAAGGCTCGTTGATGTTCCCGTATCGAAGGGATTTGCCACAAACTCGATTTATTTAACAAAAGTATTTGCAACTTGTTCACTGCTGCTGCGTCGGCGCTAGCAGTTAGATCGCTCATAGGAACGAACAAGTGAATCAAATTGGCAAGTACCTGCAAACTACAGCCGTAGTAACCAGTGTTTTATTGACGCAAACCCTGACTGCATGCGGCGGCGCAAAGACTGCTGACACCAGCAATCTTCCCGCTGTTGACGAATCAAATCGATCCAGCTTTGGTTCTAATGTAAACAGTAGCCCTACTGCAGCAGCTCGTCCTGGTATGTCAAACGGCCAGAAAGCCGCTCTGCTTGCTGGCGCTGCCGCTATCTATTACCTTTATCAGAAGAACCAGAAGGCCAGAGCGTCCGGTAACTCTTCCGAGCCTCAATATTACCTGTCTAAAAACGGTCGGGTTTATTACCGTGAGGCCGGTGGTCGCGTTCACTGGGTGACAGCTCCCCAGGGCGGCATCAGTGTGCCCCTAGCGGAAGCACAGCAATACCAAGAATTCGAAGGCTATGACGGCCGCACAACCGGACGGAATCTGGCTGGCATAGGCACTGCAAACTAGCGTGAGAGAAGGAGATTATAAAATGAGTCTGTTGTCGCTTTTAAATGACATTAAAAAGGTTATCTATGATGACCCTAATACCCCGCACAAGCCAGGGCACGACCCGGGCGGCCTGATTGGTGGAATTGAAAATCTGTTCGGTCAGTACGGTGACCAAAATGGAGATCGTTCTGTGAGACCGGCCAGTCAAGACCCCATGGGTGACCCTGGTAATGGTGGGCAATTTAGCAATGCTCGTCCAGCCAGCCAAGACCCTTTAGGTGATCCAGGAGTGGGTGGCCGAAATGTCAGACCTGCAAGCGAAGATCCCCTCGGCGATCCGGGCTAGGATCGGGCCCTCTTCCGCTAAATTATTTAGCAGCGGCTTTTTTAGAGGGAGGAGATGCGTCTTTACCGATGAACCCATCGAGAATGTGTACAACTCCGTTTGAGCATCGTATGTCAGTATCCTTTATTTTTGTATCGCCGATGAAGAGATCCTTGTCTTTCAGTTCTATTTTTAAGGTGCCACCTTCTATAGTGCGAAGTGTGGCACCTTTATTGAATGATGACGAGTCATATCGACCCTCTATGAGGCCTCGCGATAACACCTCACTCAGTTGCGACTTACTGTTCCACAGCTCCACCCATTTGCCATAAGACATGTCGTCGAATGCATCATTCTTAGGGACAAAAAAGGTGAAAGGACCAGCTCCATGCAATTGTTTGGTTTTCCCAACACGTCGCAACGAATCTGATAGATAGCTGAACTTCTTCGATTCCTTGAAAGTTGTTGCCATATCTTTCTCTATTGTTTTTGCAAATGATGCCTGTCCGATTAATAAGCTGGCAATAGTAAAGCCAGCAAGGGAAGTAGTTTTAAGCATAATATCCTTTAGCGACAGGATGGCCGGGACTGTGGCTGCGGCATTTCCTTTGGCTGTATGACAAGGCCTGCTTACTTTAGTTCCCGTTCCTTTTCTTCTTAGCTCAGAGAGCATTTGGAAGAACTGAAGGCTCGGTAATTTTCAGACTTTTGAATCTTATTGCCTTGGTTCAACGCTGCGACGCTCTCTCTCTTGCACTCGCTCTTTCTTCTTTCAATATTTGAATTAATATAGTTTCTCGTCTTCCCGCTTTATCAGCCATCCTTTCTAAAAATTCCTGTTCTCTTTCTGCCTCCAACCTTTGGCTTGGCTTCTTAAAGTCTTTACTGTCGTAAATTCCAGTGAGTTCGCCGTTGTAAAATTCAGCGTCTTCAAAAATTTTCATTCGTCCTTCTGAATCAAGGTTCCTAATTCGCTTACGTTCTTGATCTTCCCATGAACTAAATGGATTCGAGATGATAATCTCTCCATTAGAGTTAGTGATTGATTCAGCTCTATTGTCTCTAGTTGCTTGGTTGATTACTAAGTTTGGTCTTGTAGAGTCTTCTAGGAGCCGCAGAGCAGCTAAATTAGATTGCTCTTGCCCTAAATCTGGAATGTTTTTGGTGCGATCAGAAACTTGAAAATTACTTACTAAATCTGACATCAACCCTTACCTCGTGTGCAGCTATCAGTCGAATCTAGAGCAATCTTGTAACCAGGTTGTGACTATTTAGTTCTCAGTCTTGCTCTCAGCGCTTGAACCGACAAGAGCAAGCCCATCGCTAAAAGAGCGAGCGTGTTCGAATGTAGTTTTAAAAGCGTACTGACCACTCTTGTTGATGTAGCCATATGGGCCGCCTTTGGTCTCTTGGACAAGACCCATGCCGCTGTGGAAAGGGGCTGCATCATAAAATCTAAAGGCTGTGTTGTTCCAGATGCCGTCGCCTTCTTCTGGCTTGCCACCTCGGTAGTCCATCTTGCCACCATTGTCGTCTGAGTAAGCGACAAAGTAGTTTTCAGATACAGGGAAAATATAGTCGTAAAACCCTTGAAATGCCTTGGCTGAAAACTGCTGGTCTATACTAAATTTATCCTTTACTTGACTGATTGATTTTGCTTCGCTAAGCCCAGGTGAAGCAAAGGGACTAAGCGGTCTGATCAAATTGTCAGCACCATTTTTAGTATCACTATTAGTCTTTACCCAGAGTAGTGGTTTGAGGTTCTTTAAGGTAATACCGTGAATCTGTTTTGTAAAAGAAAGATGGCCTGATTGGTCAAGGGTGTCTAGAGTCTGGTCTGGGTTTTGACCTGATAGGCCATCTCCTAGAGCTGCTACAACTTTTCCGCTATCAGCATTGTAGACAACATCATATTTAGCTGGTATGACCATATTGCCGTTACCATTGATGGCGCCAGCGTGACCCTGGTATTTGACTACGGCTAATCCCTGCACAAATGGCTGAGCTTCTTCATAGGTCTCAGCAAAGACTTGTTTGCCACTCCTATCGATGTACACCCAACGCGCTGAATCTTTAGATGCTTTGCTATCTTTGTCATTCTTGCTGACATTGCCGCCCTTTGCTAGCTTTACAGGTGCAAGACCTTGACTAAAAGCCTTGGCCGCGTCAAATGCAGGTTTGATAACAGTTTTTCCGTTTTTATCGATATAACCCCATTTTTCAACGGCACCATAACCGGTACTATATGCGGCTAGGCCTTCGCTATATGGAGAAATATGATTGCAAGGCAGAGTAAAAGCAAGTGCACCGTTTTTGTCGAGACAACCCCACTTACCGTTATATTTGACCGGCGCCAAGCCTTCTTTAAAATCACCAACAGAGATCGGCTTTTCTGCCACCTTGTCAAGATCAATAACGATGTGGCCGCTCGTGTCGATAAATCCATTGGGTTTGCTAGGTGGTG
>CALRJJ020000268.1:0-6927 GCA_943367505.1 Flavobacterium psychrophilum
ATTATAGAGTATTAGTTTGAGGCACTTCTAACTGTGTTCTTTTGTTTAGCACCGTGCTCCGAGAGCATGGCAATGATGGGCTTATGGCTCTCTTTGCTTTGAGCTTCTCTACTGGCATCGTCAAGTGGGGTATTGCCCCAGCGGTCGACGCTGTTGAGGTTGACTCCCAGCTCGATGAGGTAACGTACGGCCGCTACCCGGCCCTCGCACGCGGCTAAGTGCAAGGCTGTGCGCCCGTCGTAGTCGCCCACATCGGGATTGATTCCCCGAGCTACCAGGCGGCGCATTTCGGCCACATCGCCTTCGGCGGCTGCCCAGCAAAAAGCATTTATACCACTGAGACGCGACTCATACAGATTGCGTCTGGGGTCGAGGCGATCATCTGTGAGGCCGGTGGTACTGTCAAATGTGTGAAACTTGAAGCGAGAGGCTAATTGGCGGCAGAAATCTACGCCTCTAACTGAATTGCCTAGCTCATCTAGGCGTGGCGACCAGACCGCCAGGCCAGCCACATTGGGCACTACTAACATGATGGCTCCGGAAACACCGCTTTTAGCTGGAATGCCGATGCGAAAAGCGAATTCACCAGAAAAATCGTACATGCCACAACTAGACATCAGTGAAAGACAGTTTTTAACATGGTCCGGCCGAAATACTTGCGCTCCGGTGAGGGGGCAATTACCGCCATTGGCGAGGGTCGCGGCAATCACTGCCATGGCTTTGGTGGTTGTTTCTATAGAGCAGCACTGGAAGTAAAATTCGAGAATGTCGAGTAAGTTGACATCGGGTGGATAGGCCTTTTTCTCTCGCATAAAATAGGCTAAGGCAAAGTTACGGTCGGCCGTCTGTCTCTCCGAAAGATAAACGGCATTGTCAAAGCCTATCTTCATGTTGCCAGCGCATTCTTTCCATTTGCTCATAACATAGTCGAAGCGATCGGAGGCATCGGCGCCGCGTTTGATCAGGGCACCACACATGATGGCGCCAGCATTAATCATAGGATTATGTGGTAATCCTTTGGCATTAAGAGTGAGCTCATTGAATGTTTTACCGCTCGGCTCTGTACCTACATATTGGTGCAGGACCTCTTCCCCTTGATCTTCAAGAGCAAGACAGTAGGTAATTGGTTTTGAGCAAGATTGCACACAGAAAAAGTCTTCGCTGTCGCCCAGGGAAAACCTTTGGCCGTCCACTGAACATACCGATGCAGCCAATTTGTCTGGGTCAACTCGTTCTAGTTGGGGGATGTAATTGGCGAGCTGGCCATCACGATTATGGGACACTCGCTCGAATATCAGCTCCACTTCTTGGCGAAATTCACTAAAACGAGGAATGGCCAGTTGGCCGGTCAATACTTGCTCAAATAGGGCAGGGCTGACATTTTGCAGCATCTGAAAGCTTTCGGCATCGATCTCTTCGCCGGCCTTGCGAATTGCCTTAAAGAGGGCGCCACCCCGTGGATCATCCTCAAGAATGCCACTAGCCAGGAAGCAGTCAAGCAATACGGCTCTCTCAACCGTGCCTTTCTTAGCGAAGGCACGAAAGAGGCTAGAGGATGGGAGATGATCGTCGCTACTGCTAGACATAGCTTACTTATGCCAAATTGTCTCAGTATCTAAGCGTCTATTTGCTAGTTTATCGTTTGCCTTTGCCGGCCAACTCTTTTAGCGGATTATCTTGGAGATACTCTTCATAGGTGCCCTGGAAATCACGCAAGCCGCTTGCGGTGAAGGCCAGAATGCGAGTGGCTACATCAGAGATCAAATCGCGGTCATGGGAGACAACAAAGACTGTTCCAGGGAAGGTCGAGAGCCCCTCAGCTAGTGCTGATACAGCTTCGAGGTCTAAGTGATTGGTTGGTTCGTCTAGAACTAAGACCGGATTTTTTTGCATCATCATGCGAGCGAGAAGCAGTCTAGCGGCTTCGCCTCCTGAGAGATTCTCAGTTTGTTTCAAACTGTCTTCTCCAGAGAAGAGCATTTTGCCTAAAAGGCCGCGCACATGCTGGTGACCTTCATCAACCATGTATTGCATCAACCAATCAAGAGCGGTGCTGCCAGGAGTGATAGCATCGTGGTAGTCTTGCGGATAGTAGCTCCAGGTGGCTGCTTCTGTCCATTTGACCGTGCCTGAATCTGGTGCTAGTTCATTCATCAGGCAACGCAATAGGGTGGTTTTACCAACACCATTAGAGCCGATGATGGCAATCTTTTCGCCGCGCAGTAAATCGATATTGAAGTCTTTGAACAGTACTTTGCCATCGAATGATTTGGTCAGATTTTTTACTTGAAGAACTTCACGACCAGAGGGTTTCTCTTGTTCGAAGCGGATAAAAGGTCTTTGAATATTTGAACGCTTCATCTGCTCTGGTGCCAGTCGTACCATTTCTTTTCGTCTTGACTGCACTTGGCTAGAGCGCTGACCGGCAGCGAATCTTTGTACAAACTCTTGCAGTTGAGCGATTTTTTTCGCTTTGTCTTTGTTGGCTGATTCAATTGATTGACGAGCCTGCATCTTGTGCTCGACCATATCATCGTAGTTGCCTGGATAGACAATAATGGTGTCATAGTCAATGTCGGCAATGTGAGTACAAACTGAGTTCAAGAAGTGGCGGTCGTGCGATATTACTACGAGAATGCCTTCGTACTGCCAGAGGAATTCTTCGAGCCAGTGAATTGATTCAAGATCAAGGTGGTTAGTCGGTTCGTCTAATAGCACTGCTTGCGGTTCGCCAAACAGTGCTTGGGCTAGTAGCACACGGAACTTATAGTCGGTGGCGAGAGTGCTCATAAGATTTTCGTGGTCGGCGTCTTCGATGCCGATGCCTCGAAGAATTTCGGCGGCTTCAAACTCAGCGGTGTAGCCATTTTCGTCGGCGATGATTACTTCAAGCTCGCCCAGGCGGTTCATTTGCTCTTCGGTCAAATTCTCTACTTCGCAGAGAGCATCCCGTTCTTTGAATGCCTGCCAGAGAATATCGTTACCCATCACAACTGTATCGATGATGCGTTCATTGTCATAAGCAAATTGGTCTTGCTTGAGTACGCCTACTTTGCGAGGTCGAGTGATAGTGCCAGCGTTAGATGCTTCTAGCTCGCCGGTAAGAATTTTCATGAAAGTAGATTTGCCAGCGCCGTTTGGGCCAGTGAGGCCATATCTGTTGCCTGGGCTGAATTTGACTGAGACGTTGTCGAACAGTGTGCGAGAACCGTAGCCTTTTGAGACTTCGTTAACGATGATCATTTATGAGCTTTCCCTAAACAAAAAAGCACGCTGTCACGTGCATTGCTGCCGATTATACCTGTTTGCCTGCTGTAAACGGCCGCACATCACGGGATAGTAAACAGCTTTAAGGCGGTTTTAATTGTTTGAGGCTCAAAATCAGCAATTTGGCATGCCGCGAAGGTAGTCAAGCGCTGGTCTGGTGTCAGTTTGATTCACTGCTGAGCGCTATTCGTTTACAGAACAGCAGTGCCTGCTGGTCAAGAATGATTTTCGCTTTATACTTGCAGCAGTGCTTTTAGTTAATCGAGATCACTTTATGAGTATTCTTCACTCTCCGTTATTGATGGTTATGCACGATCCAGTGTTGCATCAATTTATTTCTTATCTAGCTGAGAAAAAGGCAGAGCAAGAAGCTAATCCTGATAGTCATATCAAAATCGAACTTTCACGCGATTTGATGGCCCAGGTTCGTGAGTCTTTTCGCCAGAATATTTTAGATGGCGAACGCAATCTCCATTTACTTTCACATTTGCTTTCTACCTTGCTTTTAGAAGATGACTTCGAGCTTCATAGCAATGTCATCGGGCTATTGCCTAGTGATGAAGACAGGCCATTTCTCATTCGCGAACGCATTACCCAAGATATGTTGTTTTCGGTTACCGACATTGATCTAGGTAAGCATATGCTCGATAACTTTCGCTACCGAAAGAATTTCGAGTGGGTGCCGCTCGAGCTCTCGGCCAATTTCATTGAGTACCTGCCGCGAGGCCGGGCTACTGATGGCGTAAATCGTTTGACGAGTAGAGTCAAGGCTGAAGAAGAACTATGGAATAAAGTAACTGACGAAATTTTTGTGATTGATGAGCTGGTTAGCCGCGATAAGCAATTGCGCCATTACAGCAAATACGTCAAAGATATTTTTGGTATCAAGATAGTCTGTGATGACGAGGCCACATGCCTGGCTGTGCACGATCGCCTCGAGGCTATGACGGCCATAGGCATTGATTGGGAGCGCCTTGGCGCCCTGCAAGATTTTGGCATATTGAGTAATGGTTCAATTAAAGGTGACCGCCTGGTTGAAATTGTGGAAACCAAAAATTATCTGACTTGCCTGCCTACCGAGATGAAGAAGACTGGCTGGAAAGCCATCAAGAGTGTAGTGCAGTGGCACGAACGACTCTTTGAAGTGCAGGTTCAGCCCCTCAATAACTATTATTTAGAGTTAGACCATATGTCTGGCCCTTCTCATAGCTCTTTCAAGCTCAAGCGCGATCAGATGAGAGACCAGGTAGCCGAGAGAATTCCTCTATATGGTTTTTACCGCGACCTTCTCAAAATGCTCTTTATGGGAACTGACGTATCTTTTGAATGCGCCAACGCCACGGTCGTTATCACCTAAGTCGTCGAAAGCCTTGCTCTGCTTATTATTTTAGGTCTTTAGGGGGAATCTACAAAGACTTCTTTCATTTGCTATTTACTTCGTTTGGTTCAGCGTTTAATTCAAATAGATTAGTGGTTCATATCTGTTTTACGGAGGATCTTTTTCCATTGAGTATGCATTTCAAACATCGGCCAGTAAGCGTGGCCTTGGCATCTATAGGAATTCTATTTTTTGGAAGTGTTACCGGCTCAGTAAGTAAGGTCGAAGCTAAGTCCAGTCAAAAGGTTTCAGCTAGCGCTGAAGCAATAAAGGCGGAGGATGAAGCTGCCATTCGTGAGCAGGCCAGGCAGTATGTCGTCAGCTATGGCAAAGGTGACGCCAAGGCATTGGCCTCGCAGTGGTCAATTGACGGTAGTCTCACTGAAGCGTCCGGTAAGAAACTGCATGGTCGCGAGCAAATTGAAAAGTCGTTTGCTGATTTATTTAAGGCCCATGCGCCACAACCATTGGTGATTGATGTTGAGTCGGTCAAGTTCCCGGCCAATAACATTGCCATAGAAGTTGGCACTACCAAGTTACCCTCGGGCAATTCGCGCTATACCGCTATTCATAGTAAAGAAAGCGGTCACTGGCAGATGATTTCAGTGTTTGAGCATGACATGCCTTCTAAAGCTGCTGAGGTGCCAATCTCTGAACTGGCCTGGATGGTGGGCTCTTGGGGGGCGAAATCGAACTCAGACTTGCGCGTACAGTGTGAATACACTGCTAACAAAAAGTTTCTGTTGGTCAATTTTTATTCCAGCAAAGCCGATGGCAATACTCCGACTGAGACTGAGATCATTGGTTGGAACCCGGTTCTCAATTCAATTTGCTCTTGGCACTATAACTCTGATGGTGGCCTCGGTATGGGGCGCTGGAAGAAGGATGCAGATAATTGGCTGGTGAACGCTCGTGGCTCAGATCATGACGGCACTCTTGCCAGTGCTCAATATGTTTTGCATAAGGTTGACGATAATAACTACACCTGGAAATCGACTAAGCGATTTTCGCAAGGTAAGTCACTGCCCGACACTCAAGAAATTCTTGTTATGCGTCGGGACCCTAAATGAGATAACAAAGTAATATTTAAAGATAGGTAAAAAAGATTATGCGATCTAGACTCTTTAGTCTCACAGCCAAGAGTGGCCAAGTCATTTCTGCTAGCCTACTTCTGGCTTTGTCTCTATCTGCTTTTGCATTGCCCCAGGAAGCCATTGCTCGTGGCGGTGGTGGTGGCGGCGGCCGAGGTGGTGGCGGTTTTGGTGGCGGGCGTGACTACGGCGGTGTGCGCAGTGGTTATGGTGGTGATGGCTATGGTGGACGCGATTATGGTGGCGTCCGAAGCGGCTATGGTGATGGCTATGGCGGCCGTGATTATGGCGGCGATATGTTTGGCGATCGCGGTGATTCGGTGCTCGATCACACCTCTGAGAGCGCCTTGCGCAGCGGTGCTGATCAAGTCTGGAACGCTGGCCCACAAAGGGGTCTTGCTACCGATGGTGGCTTTGGCCGAAGTCTAGCTGATACTGGGGTGGGAAGAGGGATATCGGCCAGTGCTATGACTGACCGCGGTGTTGGTGTGCGCAATGCCTTCCGTGACGACAGTTTATTCCGTCGTGACTGGTGGGGGCGCTATCCCTATGCCTGGGGCGGAGCCTGGGGTGATGATTGGGCTTATGGCTATGGTGATTGGGATGACTTAGCCTCTTTCTGGGATTATCCAGTCACGACTCCTCCTGTGGAGTATGACTACGGCAATAACATCACTTATCAAGGCGATACTGTCTACTACGGTAATCAACCGAGTGAGACAGCGGCAAATTATTACACTCAAGCTCAAATTATTGCTCAGTCGATGCCTATTGCTCCGGCTCAGGCTCCGGCGGCTAATGGCAAGACGGCTGTACCGGCAGCCTTAACAGCTGCTGAGTCGAAAGATGCCAAAGACTGGAAGTCACTTGGTGTGTTCTCCCTTACCCAAGGCGATCAAACTAATTCGACTATGATGTTTCAGTTGGCCGTCAATAAAAAAGGGGCCATTAGAGGCAACTACTACAATGCTTTGACCAAAGAGTGCAAGGTTGTCTCGGGGGCTGTCGACAAGAAAAATATGCGAGTGGCTTTTGAAGTAGAGGGCAATAAGACCGTTATTTACGATACTGGATTGGCCAACTTAATGCAGCCACAGAGCCCAATTCTTGTGCATTTCAGTAAGACAAATACTGAGCAGTGGAATATGGTTAGACTCGATCCGGTGAAGAAATCATCCTAAATATTGATAG
>CALRJJ020000269.1:0-6897 GCA_943367505.1 Flavobacterium psychrophilum
GTCTGGTGGTGGCAAACGAGCTGGTGGCTCTCTCCAACGGTGACATCGTCGGTGTTACCCCCAGTCTCGACTATGCCACCAAGAAAGTGGTCGAGTTCGAAGAGACGCTGAAGATCAGCACCTACGTGGTCTGCTTCGTTGTCGGTGAATTCGTCAGCAGCGCTCCTTTTTATGTAAAAGGCAAGCGCATGCAGATCTGGTCCATTCCGGGCACCGAGCACAAGCATGCTTTTGCCCAGCAGTCTGCTGCCTTTGGTTTGGATTACTTCGAGAGCTATTTCGAAGTGCCCTATCCCTTCGGCAACAAGATTGACCTGGTGGCCATTCCTGACTTCGCCTGGGGCGGCATGGAGAACGTCGGCTTGATTGTCTTCCAGCCGCGCCTCTTGCTGGTCGACGAAAATTCGGGCGAAGAGAACAAGAAGCATGTTTGCCAGATCATCATGCATGAGATCGCCCATCAGTGGTTCGGTGACCTGGTCACCATGCGCTGGTGGAACGGCCTGTGGCTGAACGAGAGTTTCGCCACATTCATGCAGTACAAGGCTGCTGATGCCTTCAACAGCAAATGGGCCTGCTGGGACAGCTTCTGCTACAGTCGCGACAAGGCCTACTGGACTGATTCGGTGCGCAGTTCGCATCCGATCGAAGAGACTGTGGAACGCCCCGGCGATGCCATTCTCCTGGTGGATGCCATTTCGTACGAGAAGGGTTGCTCGGTGCTCTACCAGACCGAGAACCTCATCGGTGCCGAGGTGCTGCGTCAGGGCATTGCTCTTTATCTGAAGCAGCATGCTTTCGGCAATACCGAATCCTTCGACTTGTGGGACAGTCTGGAAGCGGCTTGCAAAGCCAACCAGATTGAGCTTCCTATTCGCTCGATCATGGAAGCCTGGATTTTCCAGGTCGGTCACCCGGAAGTGATGGTCACTGTGGGCAAGAAGCCCGGCGAGTTGGTGTTGACCCAGCGTCCCTTCCTGCTCTTGGAGAAAGGCCGCAAGGCTCACAAGCGTTGGCCGGTTCCGATTACCATGGCAGTCACCGCTGCTGATGGCACAGTGAACGAGAGCAAGTTCGTGCTCTTCGAGCGCACCAAGCGCATCAACGTTGGCGTTGGCTACAAGCTGGTCAAGGTCAATTCCGGCGGATTCGGCTTCTACCGAGTGCGCTATGCGCCTGAGCTTTTGGCCCTGCTCAGCGCCAACATCAAGGACCTCCATGGCATTGAGCTGGCTAACCTGGTGGCTGACGCCAAGGCCTTCTTCACGGCTTGCCTGATGGATGCGAGCGAGTATGTTCGCTTCCTCTTCAAGATTGCCGCTCGCAACGATGAGTACAGCTGGCATCATGTAATCGAAGGGCTCGATCTTGTCAGTCGGCTGTGCGACGACCAAGACCGTCGTGGGTTGAGCAAGGTTGTGGTGGGATTGCTGCAGGAGCTGGCTGACAGTCAGGGTTGGGACCTCTCGCCCACAAGCGAAGGTTTGCTGCCCGTCTTCAGCGGCTTCAAGCCCTATCACCTCAACTTGAACCCGCTGGTGCGCAAGCTCAGTGGCGTGCTCTACCGCGACTGGCGCAAGAGCCCCGAAACTGTCGATGCCTTTAGAACGGCTCAGGCAGCCATGGTGCTTCACTTCGCTCAGGCCAAGGTTGTGCCCGAGTTCTCCAACCTGCAGCTTCAGGCCAAGGACGCCACGCCGCTGCATATTCAGCAGTATCTGCTGCATTTGGATCAGCGCTATCGCCAGGTTGGCCAGGGTGAAAAGGCTTACATCTTCATGGTGTTGGCCGATATCATTCTGCGTCCAGGGCGTTCGGCGGAAGGTTCTGTGCAGCGCTTCTTGGAGGAATGGCCCGAGGCCATTTCGCCGGAGACACCGCCCATCGAGGTGGTGAACAAGGTGCTCTACAGTGGCATCGTTTCGGTCGACACTGCTGACCTTGAAGTTCAGCTGAAGCGCTGCTTCCGCCGCTACAAGTCGCACATTGCCCAGTCTGCCATCAATCGCACCATGGAACGCATTCGTGCCAACGTGGTGATGCGCGAGAAGCAGAGTGCGGCCATCAAGGTGTTGTGCAAGGTGCTGTTGAAAGAGCTGAAGGCCAAGCCAAGCAGGGCGAAGCTCAAGCTCTTCAAAGTCGAGCAGTAATTGCTCAGAAGCAAGGTTCTGTAGTCACTTCGGTGATTGCAGTTCCTTGCTTTTTTCATTGTATTTACTATAACAAGTAGTCGAAAAGGTAAAATCTAAGTCTGAGCTTGAGGTGGCTGGGTTTTAAGTAATTGTTGCTACAGGGTTATAGTTCAAATATAAGGCTAAATTTGCCTTTGACTTTTGCCGGGTAACTATCTAAACCGTTGTACGTGATAGATTTCCAATGGCGGCGGCCAGTGCGAATTTCATTGTAGCGCTCCTGCATAGCATGAAGTGCTTGCCAGTCGCACGAACTAGCAGACTTTACCCGACCGAATACAGCGTCGAAATCTTTGGAATAAATACGGTCGCTGCCGCCACTCATCATCTGAGACCAGTTGATTAGGCCCACGTCACGAATGGCATTGGCACTGGCCATCGCTTTTGGCATGGATTTGGCTTCTTGATTGAGCTCGGCAAGATCATTTAGAGAAATACCGCTCCATTCTGGGCCCAACTGGTCGTTGGAAAGTGCGGCGACCTCAGAAACTTTGTTCTGCAACGCTAACCACTTCTCTCGTTCCTCACCTGTACGCAAGTTGGTTGCAGCACTGCGCAGTTCTGATTCGCTCAAATAGCCATTTCCATCAGTATCGTTCTTTTGAAACTTGTCTGTTGCAGTTTTTACTATTCCCTGCACATACTCAGATCTCAATACATTGCTCGCGGTTGGCTGGAAGCATTCCGTTTTATTTTCAAATATAGGTTTGATGTATTGCTCCAGAGAATTGCTATCTTGTGAATCTGGTGAAGTCTTGCGCAATATAGGCACGGTGTATTTCTCCGGGGGATAACTATCAGAAGACATAGACGAACCAGCCATCGGCTCTAGGGCGAAAGGCTAAGCAGAAATTGGTCAACCTGAGTTAACTGAAATTAGTATGGTCACAGTTTGTGGTGAATTTGTGGCAACACAGGCACGTAGTTTCCAGAAGTAAAACTCAGGTTCAAAACTATCTCTGACAATATTGACAGAGGGGGGTATCCTTTAGCAGGAGGGAATCTATGCTGCTTCAACGAAAACGTACCAAACTGCTATCACTCTCACTGCTTCTGGCAATTGCCGCTTCTGCTGTTAAGACTCCAGTTTGGGCTGCTCCCCCGTCTATTAAAGGTCAGAAAAAGCCAATAGCGGCAAGCTCAGTAAAGGCCTATTCAAGCAAGCGTTTTGAACGCTTTAGAAATGAAAGCGATAGATGGGTCGTGCTGCAAGACCCGGAGGTTAAAGCTAGTGTTCATGCTTTGATGGGCAATCTTGATGAACAGTATTGGGGTCGTACCCAACTTCTGGATGACAGTTGTTCTCGTGGCGATGACTTACTAATTGCCGGTGATGTGCGCGGCTTAGCTGGTTCGATGGTGTCGCTGTTTTATTTAAATTACTCTACAGGCAAGCTCTGTGTCGGCTATGTTGATGACAATAAGATTCACCTTTTCGGTGTCAAAGACAAAGCTGATGTGCCGCCAGTAATGAATGAATATGCCAATAAATCACTGCTGGGAAAAACTATTGTTTTCGACGTGGCAGACTGGAAGCCAGCAAAGAACCGCGCTGCTAGAAAAAATGCGCCGCTTAACCTAGCCAAACTGACGGGAACTTATGAGCGTAAGGGCAACAGATTTATTCAGGCGACTATGCTTGTTGAGCAATTTCCAGGAAACAAAATCAAATTTCAAATTTATGCCAACAATGGCGGAAACAGCGGTCAAGCTACTGCTACCATAAAACTTGTCGATGGCCGTGGCAGCTTCAAAGAGGCCGATAGTGAGATAGTGCTGAAGTTTAGTGGTGGCAAAGTCGTAGTGTCAGGAAACGACTCAAATTTTTGTGGAAATGCCGTCACCTTGCTTGGTACTTATGCCAAGACTAGCGATAAGTCTCCGAGGTTCGATAATGACTAAAAATGTTACTGACTTGATTGCAGCGCTTGATCTCAAACCTCATCCCGAAGGTGGTTATTACCGCGAGACTTACCGCTCTGATAAGATCGCAGGAGAGCCGCTGCGTGCTCTTTCTACTGCTATTTACTATTTGCTTGTGGCCGATACTTTTTCTGAATTGCACCGGCTGACAGCTGATGAAATATTCCATTTTTATCTTGGCGATACTGTGGAAATGTTGCAGCTCTTTGAGGATGGTCAGGCAAAATTAGTAAAATTAGGGCAGAACCTGGCTGCTGGTGAACACTTGCAAGTGGTCTTGCCTGCTGGTGTTTGGTTTGGCTCGCGCTTAGTTGCTGGCGGCACTTATGCCTTAATGGGCACCACTGTGGCTCCTGGCTTTGATTTTGCCGATTTTGAGCGGGGCAGCAGGGCCGAACTGTTGGCGAAGTACAGTAAGAAGGCGGCGATACCAGGCATAACCGAGATGATCACAGAGTTGACCAGGGGATAGAAAATTGAACGATAAAATTGCACAGTTCGTGCAAGAGCGCCTATCAAGTTTGGCTGACCCGGCAAAGGCAGTGGAAATGGCTGCTTACATGAAAACGGATATGCCTTTTTATGGTGTGCAAAAGCCTGATCGCTTGCCGATCATTCAAGACTTAAAACGGGATTTTAAACCGGCTACGTTGGCTGAATATCACGAAAACATTCTCAGTTTATGGCAGCAGCCAAAGCGCGAAGAGAAATATTTGGCTATAAATTATGCTGAATTATTCCCTCAATTCATTACCATTGATTCTCTTCCACTCTATGAGCAAATGGTGCGAGAAGGCGCCTGGTGGGACTATACAGATTCAATCGCCAGCCACTTAACTGGACCGGTTTTGTTAGCAAATGAGAGTGAAGTCAGGCCGGTTATCGATCGCTATGTTTATGACGCCGATTTTTGGATTCGCAGAACGGCTCTGCTAAGCCATCTTGGTCATAAGAAGAATACTTCCTTCAAGCATCTCTTTATTTACTGTCGTAAACTTGCTCCAGAAAAAGAGTTTTTCATTCGCAAGGCCATTGGCTGGGCCCTGCGGGAATACAGCAAGAGTGAACCCAGTAGAGTGAAGCAATTTTTGGCTGAGAACAAAGGCAAACTCTCAGCTTTGAGCTATAACGAAGGGGCAAAACACTTGATTAAAGTTGGGGCAATGAAGGGCTGACAACTGATGAACAAATTGCGCAGAGCAAGGACATTTCTTCAGCTAACTTCGCTAGTTGCAGCGATTTGTTTTCTTGTGCCTCTAAGTCTCGCTCTTCTGATTCTGGAACCTTCTACTGTTGTTTTTTCTAGCGTGACCTTACCCGCCGCGGCTCGTGCAAAAGCAAAGCCCGAAATCGTTGATCGTGTCGATGAAAAAGATCAAGCTAAGATCAATGCTAAATTGAAGAACACCAGTGCTGTAGCGCATTATAAGAAACCAGATGACTATGTCTCTAGTCGCATTTTAATTAAGGCGCCGGTGGAAATTGTTTGGAAGATGGTGCATGAAGAAAGAGAAACTGCACCGAATTTGGTGTATAGCAAGCTGCACAAAGAAGATGCCAATTTGCTAGTGTTTGAGCAGAAGTGGACAATTGTGCCCTTTCTAGCCACTACCACCTGTGTTATCAGTGAGAATGAAATCCCCTACAAGCGTATCGACTATAAAGTGATAAAGTCGAATCAGTTCAAAGTTATGGAAGGTGCCTGGATATTTACCACGGTTGATAATGGCTCTGCTACGGAGCTTGAGCTCACGACCCATCTGGAGTTGCGCCGCCTGGCCCCGATGAAATTAGTAAATGCCATGGCCAAAAAGAAGATTGCTCAGCGCTTGGCTCACATCAAAGAATTAGCCGAAAAGCCCCATGCCAACTTAGATGTAGATGGACACGTCTTAGCGCCTTAGAGCTAAGAATCTATGGATTTTCAGAATTTTCTTTATTCGAACTCGCCAATTGGTCCAAGACGCATAGTCAAAAGCTCTACATCTGTTAAAGCGAGATGGGGCCCTTGTCTCACAGCGCCAGGGGTGTAGACGATACTACCCTGTTCATAGATTTTTTGATTGTCGCCTTCGCCTGATTGCAATGTTCCTGAAATGACAAAAGCACTTTCTTCAAGCACATGAGTATGGGCTGAAATCAATGCGCCTGCTTTCATGGAAATCTTAGCGAGACTTCCGCCAGCAAAGAGTTCGGTGAGGTGGGTAATAGTTACTTCTTCAAATTCTTTTAGGGGCTGGGCTTTCGGTTCGCCCGGCGAAAGTCGACGTTGGCGCAAGTTTAGTTCGGCTAAATTTTGTTCTATGTCTTGCTTGGCGCAGCCGAAGAGCAATGTGTCTCGCCATTGGCCTTTCATGTTGATGTGCTTGCGCAGATAGCCTTCCAGCTTCATGCCGGCTTTTTGCAAAACTTTTGCCGAACCAAAGTTGAATGGATCACAAGTGGCCCCGACTTTTTGCAAGCCAAGGTGGTCAAAGCCAAAGCGAATAACTGCTTCGGCTGCTTCTGAGGCATAGCCTTTGCCCCAAGCTTGACGGCTGTAGCAGTAGCCGATATCACCTATTAGTGAATCTTTTTTTGTTATCCGTAAGGTAACTGAGCCAACGAAATCGGCAGAGTCTGCTAACACTACGGCAAAGTCATAAGTAAGCCGCGGCTCTGCTTTTTGATTGTTGAAGCAGGTTTCCATAAATTGACGGGTTTGTTCTTCAGTGTTGGGCCCCCACTGCATGAACTTGACGACTTCAGGATCGCTTGAATAGGCATGAACTTGCTCAAAATC
>CALRJJ020000270.1:0-6890 GCA_943367505.1 Flavobacterium psychrophilum
CTTTCAAAATCTTCTAGCTTGCGGTAGCAATAGCCTAAATTGATATAGAAGTCAGGATCGTTAGGAAAGCGCGCTATGGCTTCATGATAGTTGTCTACAGCATCTTCGTAGCGCTCTTTTTCTAGATATTTATTGGCTAGATTGTAATATGGAATAGCATCACTCCAGGCTGCTGGATGCTCTATTGCTTCGGCCTCTGATTCTTGTTTCTGTTCTAATTTGGGGCTTGCTGGCTTGGCTTTGAGGGCAGGCCCTGCTGAAGCCGGCCAACTTACTAGCAAGCTGTTCAGGCAAAGAGTGAATATGGTGATTGTAAGTTTGATTTCTTTGGCGTGCATATTTTAGCGATTGAGATCTGGCCAGCTTAAGATCTTGTTGTCATCAATAGAGGCGAAGGGATCACCTTCTGGGATAGGCGCACCAGGAATGGTATTGATATCGTTCAGCTCAAGGGTAACGGCCCTGAGCTCTTTTAGGGCTGGCTTTGTCATAATGTGGCCTTCAACTTCAGCTTTAATTTCGCGCTTTTGTTCAAGCAATTTGGCTTTGGTGGCTAGATCCTTTTCTTTAGCAAGCTTTTTCATTTTCGCTTTCAGTTCGCGTTCATTTTTAGCTTTCAAAATTTTTGCTCTAATTTGAGCATCGGCTGCTAGAGCATCGGTCAGCTCTTTAATTGCTGCTGCTTGTTTTACCTGTTCACGATAGTTGCGCACATAGGTAAGCAATTTGCCGAAATTCCAGGTCATCTGAAAATTCCACCCAGTGATATTTGAGTTAGCAGGAAAGGCAAGAATACGCGAATGATTTAGGTCTCGAATAGCTTCTACCAGACATTTATTCAGTACCGAGTCGGCGGTGCTAGCATAGATACTGCCGTGGAGATTGCCTTTTCTATCTACGCTGAAAATGGCTGCTGCAGCCCCCCTTACTTGATCCGTCGATTCGGCATTCAAGCGCTTGAGCAAGACGTGTTGAATTGAGCGTTTGAAGCGAGCTATCCAATAATCCCATTCTGGAATATTCTCTGGGGCTTGCGGATAAACGGTCAAACCTTCGGCATGACTGGCCCAGGCTGGTACGTTGATTGTTCTGCTCTTTTCGACTAAATCGAGCATTTCGTCCATATGCATTATTTCGGCCGGGCCACTGGTACGCCGGGAAGATTGAGGCGCTTGTCCGCTGGCTGTCTTGATCATTTTCTTGCCACTGCGAATGGCGTCTTTCATCGAGCCAAATAGATCAGGGATTTCAAAATTCGCCCCTGAAGCTGGTTTCTCAGTAGCCGCTTTCGTAGGGCTAATAGAGCTGACAGGCTTAGTCAGGCCAATGAAATCCGTCACTGACGAAGTCATTTGAGCAAACCAATCTTTTGGTTTGGCTGGTGCTGCTGGAAGTACGTCTGGCTTATCGAGCCCTTCTAGTTTTTCTTGGGCAAAAGCAGTAATCATTTCTGGTGGTGCCAGACGAGCTGCCATTTCTAACTCTTTTAATGCCGACATGTCATAGCCCTGTTTCTTTAGGGCCAAGCCTAAATAATAGTGGGTTTTGCTATCCTCGGGATGCTCTCTTAAATCAGTGAGCAGTAGATTAGCTGCTTCACTATAACGACCGCCTTTATAGGCTTTAAGGGCTAGTTTAACAGCTGTTTTCGAATCTAGTTTTGGCGCTGGTTTTGTTTCTGTTTTAGTTTCGCTTTTAATTTCTGGCTTCTGCTCAATTTTAGGTTCAACTTTAGGCGGCTCTTTTTTTGCTTGAGCAAGAGCCTGAGCCGTTATTAGGTTAACAGAAGTGAGTGAACACAAGAGCAAAGAAAGAGTGATGATAGAGTGTTTTCTTATCATCATTTGTAGCTCAAGCGTTTGGGGTCATGTCTCTAAACATGACAATTGGATAGTTGTTTTTCTGCGCCACTACCTTTGATGCTTTTGCCGCAGCTAAGAGAATACTGAGATCTTGGCAATCTTCCGGTATTCCGGCTACACCAAAGGCCAGGGCCAACTGGCTGAGATTAGCCTCCGGCCCCAATTGGCGAGCTCGCAATATTTCCAGAATGCGATGGGCTAATACTGCCGCTGCCGGTGTTTCAGTGTGGGGCAGTAGAATGGCGTAACTGAGTGCCTCGAAGTGGGCAAATAGATCAAGCGATCTCTTTGCTCCATTGATGCGGGTAACAGCTTCTTGCAAGGCTGAGGGTGAAAGGGCTTTTAGTTCGTTATTATGCCAAGCCCACATCTCAAAAATTATGATCGAAAAAGGAATTCGATATTGTTGAAAACGCTGAAATTCTTGCTCAAGAAAATAGTGAAAAGATGGATAGGAGAGAATGCTGGTATCGGGACGAGACAACATTTTGTTGACTCTCTCAATCGCCACATGATCTATGGGGACGGCATGAAGACCTGCTGTCTTGTCTGCTTTTGTCGGCCTACTTGAGATTGTAATTAGTTTGCCGTTGACTAAATTGAAGAGAATTGGCACCCAGTCTTTTTTAGCCATGGGCGCTTTGCGCAATAAGTCTTGCAGTGTGGTACAGCCGTCTAGTTGGATATAAAAGTGCTTTTGCCGACCCATATCGACTGGAGCACCGGTTGAAACCCGCTGTTCAAAGTCTTTTTCGCCTAAGTTAGCATCAGCTTTGTCGATATATGACTCTGGTTTGATGCCTGCTGCAGCAATGGTTTTGGTTTGGTCAAGGATAGTTACCCCTTCCATCAGAAGAGCGTCAATACGCTTCGTTACTGTTTTTAGTGGGTTGGTTTCATCGCGGTAAAAATAGAACTTACCTTTTTCCCAGGTGACTAGTTCTAATACTGCCAGGTCACCTTCAACATCGGGGGCTTTAGCATGGGTGAGGGCACCCTCGTAGAAAAATACTTCAGCCGCTGAATTACCATCATCGACAAAGAGACAACCTGTCATGCCGCCCATATTGATTGACTGCAGCAAGTTGGGCACCTGCATATCGGCTAGACTGCCTTCCATTGTGGCCACTTTCGAGTGGCGGCTGGCGTTGGCAACTGGGGCTCTTTGGGTTGAGATTGACTGCATCTTAAGCAAGGTGCTGCTAAAGACGCCGCTGCTATTGATGTTGCCTCGGCCCATACCCCCTGCCAACTGATTGGCATCGCCTAAGGGCAAAGTATCACCGGTGCATTCAGCTGTTACCAGGTTGAGGATGAGGCCGATATCACCGCAGGGATAGGTCCAGATCTCTTTGATTTCTTTTTGGCTATTCTCGGTCAATTCCCAGATCGGTTCGCCACCAAGAGCGCTCACTGTGCAGGTCAAAGTCAGTGAACTATCGCTGCCAGGACGCCCCCAGATTACTTCAACCCTTCGTCCGGCACTGTTTTGAGCATGCTGTAGTGCGTCGCTAACGTCTTTGCTAGTGGGCAAAGACTCTAGGCGTGGTAAACGGAGGGGGAGGGTGTTTGGATCTACTTTTGGGCGGTACATTTTAACTAGTGGTGAATGAGCCTTAAGACTAACAGAATAAGGCCAAAATGTGGATGTAAAGAAGCCTCTACTCTGTCTGGTGCTAGATTTTATTGTGCCATGCTGCTATTAAATGCCTGTTAAGCCTGCGAGTTTCTAATGGAACGAACCAAATTATCGAAAGTCAGTAAAACCCCAGACCAGTTCACCTTGCTGTCAGTGGTTGAAATGGCGTCAATGATCCGCAGTTCATTGATTGCCCTGCCCTTTCAGGTGGGTAGCCAGACTTTGGTTGTCACTTGCACTTTTTCTTTTGCCACCACCAATGTTCCCCGCTGGTGCCTATACGCCAGCGAGGCTGAGGATGTTCCTGCTGTCTGGTGCCTCGATTCGGCCGATTTAGAAGAAGTAAGTACTCTTTTGGCCAAGGGTTTGCCCCCGCAAGCTGTCGCCCCTCCCGCTCCGCCAAGTCAAGATGACCGTCGTGGCGCTGCGGCAATTGTCCAGCCGGGAGCTTTACCCCAACCTGCGGTTTTTGATCAGGCTAGTTTTGATGGTTTTTGCCAGCGCTTAGTCGACGTTAGCTCTGGTATGTTTGCCGAAGGCTCGTTTTATTGGTTTCTAATGCAAGAGTTTAATCGCTACCAACGCACCAAGCTTGGTTTCGGCATTGTTCTTTTATCTCCTTGCGCCAGTCTTAATGAGAACCTTGGCCTTACTCATTCGCGCCAAGAAGTTATTGCCTGGTTGGGCAAAGTGGCTGTGGCTGAGGTGCGGAAGCTTGATTATATTTGTCATTTCAACGGACTAATTGGCATGGTGCTCGCCAATTCAAGTTTAGAAGAGTCGGAAACCTGCGCCCAGAGAATTATTGAAATTGCTAACAACCGCAATAATAGTGAGCGTTTCGAAGCTGGCTTTAAACCTTACGCTGGAGTGGCCGGAATGCCGCAGACTTGCGAGCATCCAGGTATTTTAATTGCTGCTGCTCAGCAGTCTCTTAATCAGGCGATGGCGACCAATGTGCCGGTGGTAGCTTTTAGATAGTTAGTTGCTTTCGTAATCCCCCGATATTCAGATGAGCGCCAGTTCGATAAGCTTTTCTGGGGGAATTAATGCCGATTCAACTAGACAAATTTGATGATGACGATCGCCCATACTCCTTGCTCGCCCAACAGAAGAGGCCAGAGTATGCTGACGATAAGTTGGCACGGGAAATTTATGTGGTTGGTGCCGGAACCGCCAATGCTGTGGCTGCCATCAAAGACCGCTTGCCCGAGGTCGGCCTTCAGGTAGCTGGATCGGCTGCAGTAGGCTTTGCTTTGCGGGCCGCGGAGGCAAAATATCCCTGGCTTAGCCCAGGATTGGCTATCGGTGGCCTGGCGCTGACAGCTACGGCAGCGCGTGATTTAGTTAAACCGGCTGGCCAAATCGCCTCGACGCTGGCTGATACCTGGCGCTCGTCGGATAATCTCGAAGCCAATCGCGCAAAGTTTGGCGAGACTGGCGGAAAATTTGTGGTTGATTTGGCCCTAACGGCAGGTGCTGGCTTTGCCGGTTCAGCTTTGGCGAATCGCAGCTTGTTTTCGGTAGATAGCAAGTTGAGTAACTATGTGCGAATTAATACCTACGAACCTCGTTCACCGTCAGCCCCTGCCTCTATCTATCAGGCACCTTGGAGTCTGAAATCGAAATTGCACCACCGCCAGGAAGCAGAAGGTGTCTCTTTTCTTGCCGCCCACGAGAGTTCGGTGTTTTTGACAGCAACTAAAGTACCGGGCAAACCCCATAATTTTAGTGCTAATGGTTTCTTTGCCTCAGAAGACGGATTGATAGTCACCAATCATCATGTCACTGCTGGCAAAATTGAGATCAATGCCATCGACGCTAAGGGCATTGTTCGCAAAGCTAAAGTGGTGGCAGAGAACCGTCGAGATGATCTGGCCGTGATTAAAGTTGATCCTCCTGAGCCCGGTTTTAAAGCAGTTAAGTTTGCCCAGGAGGCCGCTCAGCCTGGTGATTTGGTAATACCAGTCAGCCGACAGTTTGGTGTTAAAGGTTTGACCATTGGGCCAGGGAAGATCGAGAGTATTGAGCAGATGCCTATAAGGCTGAGTCCTCTAGGTTCCAGCGTAAAAGCGACCGATCCAGTTAGTTTTAATCCTCGCGACCATTCATTTAAGTTCTCTCGTGAGCTTGAGCCTGGTGCCACGGAAGTCTTTTCTGAGCGCTTTTTTGGTAATTATTTTTCTAAGCGCGGAGCCTCTGGCAGCCCCTTGCTCAATGGCAAGGGCGAGGTGGTAGCGGTTTTGTCCGGTGGTTATGATGGCAAAAATTATGCTATTCCTGCTAAGTCAATTGCCGAAATATTGACAGAGGCACGCAAAAATTTGGCTAGTAAATAGGTTCTGCACTTAGTTCAGGTCGTAGTTCAGTTTTTCTGAACCCAGCCTTGGTTAAGGCTGAATTGAGATATCGATCTTGTCTGATTGTTTGCCAGACCGAGCCACTGAGGTAGTTTTCGATCATCAGTAAAATTGGCCCTTGATCTATTCCGAGGGTATCGGGGCCCACCCAGCCTGACGGTTTGCTCTTGTCAAAAGTAGGGTTGAAGGCGTCCTGGAAGCCATACTTGCCCATTAGTTCTGGGCGGTCATTAACCCAATGTTTTAGTGTGGGTAGCACCAACTCTGGGGCGAAGGGCAGTGAGGCTGCGGCGGCTGTTGGTGCTATGGTGCCATCATCGAGAGCGTGAGGAAAGCCGCGAGCGGCGTAGCCTTGAAATTCGCGCTTTCGACCGTCGATGGTTTTGATGGCAAATCCGGGACCATCCGATGCCGTTAGTCCCCAGTTCAAGGTGTTGTATCCCAGCCAATGTTGGGGGTTGTCCACAGCATAGTCATGTTGTTTCAAAACCGCTAGTCTTGAGTGATCAAAATAGTCTAGGGCTTGTTTTCTGCCATTGGCGTCTCGTACACCTTTCATGTCGACCCAAACCTGGGTGTATTGGTGGCCAAAGAGGGGGCCGAATTCGAGGCCTTTATGACCATATTGTTCGCTGACTACATCAGTTGAATGATATTGCTCCCAAGCTTTGGCTGATATTGGGTGGGTGGGGGAGCCAATGCCCAGCAAGAGCAAGATTGAGGCTTCGTCATAACCTCGCCAGTCGGTTTTGATAAATCCGTTTTCTGGTGTCCAGCCCATGCTCAGGCGACCAGTTGAGTTGGTGGCCCAGTTCCAGTCAACCCGGCTGAATAATTTGGTAGAAAGTTCGCGAATCTCTCTTTCTTTGGCCAAATTGCCGTCAAAATAGTTCTTAGAAAAGAGTACCCCTGACATTAGCAGAGCCGTGTCAACGGTAGAGACTTCGTTGTTTCCGGCCCGCAAGCCAGTTTTGGCATCGAGGAAGTGATAGAAGAGGCCGTGATCGCCGGATGTGCCTTGGGGGGCAT
>CALRJJ020000271.1:0-6826 GCA_943367505.1 Flavobacterium psychrophilum
CACTCGACTTATTAGAATTAGCCAGCCAAATCGAAAGCGACTGTGGGGGCAAAGATAGTTGCTTAGCACCATCAAGGGCGATACCTGAGAGAGTACCAGCTAAAGCATCTTGCCGAACTTCATTGGCAGCCAGACCAAGGCTAGTGGCAACTTCAGCCGCATTTAGCAATGCTTCTTTCTGCTTGAGAGAAAGAGCCACGACAGCGACATCATCGCCAGCCCGACGTTCAAAGACATAGAGATCTTTTGAGCAGAAAAGAGTTCTCTGCTTACCAGAGCTGAGGGCAAGATTTGTCTGTCTTAGGGCAGTAAGCTTCTGAATCAATTTATAGTTATCAGCTGATTGATCAAAGCTTTGCATCATAGGACGATCATAGGGGTCTTCACCACCCTTAGTATCATCGTATAAGCCCTGCTCAGTGCCATAATAGATTATAGGAATGCCGCGACTGGTAAGAAGGGTTGCTAGAGCCAGTTGAGTTACTCTCTTGTCTTTAACAATATTGGGAAAGCGCGACATATCGTGATTATCAATGAAGGTCAATAACTCATTACTATCGATAAAATCTTTGTTCTCCTGGCTAACCACTTGATCAACCAAGGTAAGGTCGCCGCCCTCTGCAAATGCTTTGCGAATAGCATTAGCCAGAGGAAAATCGTAAAGAGAAATGCCTCCCTTATTAGCAAACTTGACAGCATCTTTATACATAGGATCATCAATACCGGTGAGCCACCACTCGCCCAGCACCAAGTGATCAGCACGGTTGTATAAGCTATTCGCCAGTACGTGTTGCCAGCCCCAGTTCATATGTTTAGCCGCATCAAGCCGAGTGCCATCGGCCCCATGGCTCTGAAACTTAGCGGCTGCTTGTTTCAAATAAGTATCAACATACTGATTCTCTTGATCGAGGTCACCCAGATAAAATATGGTGCCGTATTGCAGTTGGTAAGGATTATTGAAATCACTCACTGCCGGCAAGTGATGAAAGTACTTATTGCGATCGTTCTCCACGTCGCTTCTAAATTGACCAGCATCATACAAAGCACCGTACTCAGCATGATTGTATGGGCTTGTATGATTGAAAGGCATATCCACGAATACGCGCATATCAAGATCGTGAGCAGCCTTGGTCAAGGCATCGAAATCTTTAAAGCTCATATCACTATCACCAAAATGCTCGTCGACTCTCATAAAGTCACGAGCATGGTAGCCATGGTACGGTGCCACCATATTGCCTGCAGCATCATTGTCTGGTTTGTTGATGTTATCAATGCACGGCGAGATCCAAATAGCTGAGCAGCCCAGACTTTTGATATAGGGAAGCTTTTCTTTAACCCCAGCGAGATCGCCGCCCCAATAAGCTTTCCAGTTCTTACGACGAGGATCGAACAGGCCTGGACTCTGGGGTGGATTATCATTGTCTTTGCGACCATTGAAAAACCTATCGGTAAAAACCTGATAGATAATATCTTTATGGAAGTCTGCTGCTTGCGCCATAGAGAAAGACTGCAAGGCAATAAAAGAAGATACAACAAGTGCCACTCGACTAGACTGTTTATTCATTGAATTACCGAAAATAAAATTGGTACTTGGGATTTTAGAAGCTCTCGCACTTCTACATGTTTTATCAAAGCGATGAAGTTTTGCCGTGAAAGCGCCAGGATAACAAGTTCATCGGCATGGTCGTTTTGACTAAACTGCTCAATGATTTTACTAGTTTTTTCATTCTCTACAGCGCTCACTTTGAGGCTGACATCTTTGGCCCCAGAGCTTTGTTTAAACAGCTGGCCAGTGGCAAGAGCAATGGCCGTCTGCTCTTGATCTAAGCCCACAGTGCTGAGCACTATTGCCCTAGCATTGCCAAGGTACGGAGCAGAACTAGCCAAAATAGGACAGGTCGTTTGCTCTACTATAAGTTCAAGCTCAGTTAAGTCGGTAGCTGAGTTGAGGGCCAGCACCACCATTTCTATTGGTCGCCTATCAATAATTTCGCCCACTGCTGTAGCTTGGTGTTTCGCCAAACGAACACTGGTATGGACAGTAACAACCAACTCACGGGCCACAGCTTCTGCCTGCTGCACCAGGAGGCGGTGGTCGTAGTCACTTTTAGCGTTTGCCTGCACATGCAAACATTCAAGATCAAAAGACTTATTCTTGGCAATTATGGTAGCCAGAGAAACAAGAGAGCGACGATTGACTTCACTATCCTCTTGCAAGACAACTAAAACACGTGATTTGCTCTCGCTCAAAGCTCTTGTCTCATAGGTGACAAATGAGGAGACCTTTGGGTCGCGCCTATTATTGTCCGCGCCGCCAGGCAGAGTCGAACTCTCGGCAGAAGCAACATCTTCGCGAGTAACTATCCCGACCAAGCGACCATTTTCTACCACAGGAATGCGGCTGATTTTATAATTGTCAAAAAGCAAAACGGCTTCTGCCAAAGACTGTTCTACATCTATCGTCACCGGATTTGGCACCATAATCTTTTGAGCCGTTATGTCTTCTTGCTCGTGATTAGAAGTCAGCAGATCATGCTCTGTTAGCATGCCCACAATATTTTTGTCTTGATCTAAGACGGGAAAGCCATGATGACGAGAAGCAGCAAACTGAGTGCGTATTTGAGCAAGAGTAGCAAGCTCTTCTATGGTTTCGACTGGGCGCTTCATTATTTGACCAGCAGTCATGGTCTTCATGATTGACGGCTTAGATTCAAGAGATTCAGCGTCAATACCACTCCACTCTAATAACTGATCATAGATAGAGCCAGGATCTAATTTCTCTGCAACAAGATAACTCACTACAGAACAGATCATCAGGGGTAGTACCACATTAAAATCTGTGGTCATCTCAAAAATTATCACCACTGCAGTCATCGGCACCCGTGCTACAGCACAGAAAACAGCACCCATCCCAACTATGGCAAAAGCAACCGAATTAGCTGAGCCGCAAAACTGTTGCTCAACAAAAGCAACTAGCAAGCCAAGACAGGCCCCCATGGTCAGACTAGGGGCAAACAAACCACCAGGGGCGCCAGAGCTATAGGCAATTATTGTTAAAACAAACTGCAATACCAAAGCCAGCACAATTGCGTTTAAGCCAAGGTTGCCAGCAACAAGGGCTTCGCGCAAACCACTATAGTCGTTATAGAGAGGCGGTACCGAAGCCACCATGACACCTGAAAGCAAGCCAGCCAGACCACAGGTTATGGTCACTGGCCATTTCAAAAAATCACGATTAAAAGTAAGACCACCAATGATAGCTTTATTGAAGATTGCCCCGACAACCCCGGCTGCCGCACCCAAAAGTACATAAAAAGGAATGTCGATGGGAAAGAAAGTTGATAGTCCATTCAACTTGCCCATTTCAATATCTAGACTGTGCACTCCCACCAGGCGAGAAAGCACTGCTGCCATAAAGCAAGCAACAACAGCGGTACCAACGGTGAAGCCCGAAATACGACCAATTAACTCTTCTAAAACGAAGAGTGCGCCAGCCAGTGGAGCATTAAAGGCCGCAGCCAGACCAGCACCGGCACCAGCAGCAATCAACTGAGCCCGGTGCTTAGGAGAAGAACGAATCAGTTCGCTGGCCTTGGCGGACAGAGCCGCTGACAATTGTACAGTTGGGCCTTCACGCCCCATAGACAAACCAGAACCAAGTGCCACCACGCAGCTAATTAACTTAACCGCTGCCGTGCGCAAGCCAAGATCTTGTGGCACCCCCATAATCGCTGCTTTCACTTGAGGAATACCACTGCCTGTGGCTTCTGGTGCCACAAACTGAATCAAAGCACCAGCAACTGTGCCGCCCAGTAAGCCCACTGCCGGCAAAAATAAAAAATGCCATTGGCCCCAATTTGCATTGGCAAAATCAACGCCAACAATACGCCAGGCACCGAGAAAGCCCACACCATTCTTGAGCAAGACAGCACCGATGGCTGCCACCACACCAATTGTGCAGGCTTCTAGCAAATTTATATTGGTTGGGCCGGTCAGGTCGAAGGGCTCTCGCTTTGCCATAATTATCCTTAAAAAAAGGCGCGGAGAATAACTCCGCGCCTCTTTCAAAAGCCGTACTGATTTAGTACTTAATGCTGCCACCACGCTTAAAGTGGTTGAAAGCATCAAGGGAGTTATCAGTGGTGCACTGATAGCAGTTTACACCTAGCCTGACTCGGTCTTCGTAGTTGAGTGAAAGCTCAGCGTACTGAGGCTCGTCTCCGAAATTCACACCCTGAGTTGCAGCATCGTATACGGTGGCAGCAAAATAGATGTTATCGATGTGAGCCCAGCGAGTGGCCGAATAGCACATTGGGCATGGCTCAGCCGAAGTATAGAGGTCACAATGTGAAGTAGCGCAAGTCTGGGGCAACTTGAGATTGGGATTAGACTTATTGATCTCACCCAGATTGAAGACGCCCAATTCTCTGCAAGCTTGTCTAATTGCAGTAGTTTCACCGTGCGCAGTGGGGTCAACCCACTCAGTAACGTGGTTGTGTGAAACCCAATAACGAATCACTTTATTGGTGTCATTGTCAATTTGCACAATTACAGTGCTGAACGGTCCGCCGCCGTTTTGTACAGACTTGAGAGCCTCGGCACAAGCTCTGTGCATCCACTTGTTACCAATAACTTGAACACCATGGTATTTCAAAGTTGGTTTAATGTTTGAAGTTTGACAAGGAAGACGTTTGATGTCCGCTTCAGGCAATTTGCTCTCATTGCAGTAGCCGTCCCATGGCTGCAAATAGGAGAACATGTCTTTAACTTTTAGTGGCTCGGGTTTACCTGGATATGCTTCACCAGTTGCATCGGTATAAGCTGTAATTTGATCTTTAGCTGGATCGTACTCATTGCCAAAGAACTTCTTGTCAGCTGCAAGTGTTGCGGTGCTGGTTGTTACTAGGCAAGATAGACAGGCTACTAGCGCCATCAAAAAATTCCAACGGAATATTTTTGTTGTTGACATTCTCTCTCCAAAAGCAGGCTGTAATTAGCACAATATGATACTTTGAAAAGAGATGTCAAAGTATCATATTGCTAATCTATATTTGCCCATACCATCGGAAGAGCGCTATTTCTACCTTAGTGCCAGCGACCATGGCGATTATTTTGACGTTCGCGGTCAGTCACTTCACGTGTGATTGAACTGTTCAAAGCGTCGATCTGACGCTCTAAAGCTGTGCGCTCACTGTTACTGAAGCGTCCGCCACTAGCCTTATACTGGGCTTCTCTACTGACGACTAAGTCATATTGCCGCTTCAGGTCGTTATATTCATATTGAGTGAGCGAGCGGTTATTGAGACCATCTTGAATGCGGGTTAGAGCGGCACTTAACTGGCTGTCAATACCGCTCCAGTAGCTTGTATTTACTTGATTGTAGCCATTGTTCCAGCGGCCGTTGCCACGGTTACGTCGGCCATTGTTCCAACCATAGTTGTTGCCATTATTGTTATAAGCATTATTTAGATTGGTATTAGTGTTGAAATTATTGGTGGCACCAGCTGCAATAGAGCTTGTGATACTGGTGTTGATGTTCTGCAAATTGGTCAAGACTGACTGCATTTGCGCGAAATTGAAGTTACCGGAATTGACATAATTGTTCTGCTCGTTGGCGTTAGCATTCAACTGATTTTGATAGAGACTAGCTTGATCGACACTTAGTGTGCCATTGGCTACAGCAGTAGAAATCGAAGCATTGGCCTGCGCCCTAGTGGTATTCAAGTTATTTACTGATGCGGCCTGAGCGCCATTCAAGCCGTTGTTATTACCAGCTAAATAATTGTTCGAATTAAACGAACTATTACTATTGGCACCAAGGGCGTTGCGTACAACATCAGTAAAGCTTTGAGCTTGAGCTGGTTGCGCCGAAATTAAGACGGCGGCACTAAGCAGAGGTGTCATCATTGCAAATGCAACTGATTTGAATTTGCTGCTATAAATCGGATTATTCACAATTTTCCTCACTTAGAAATTACTAGGGCCAGCGAGTCATCGCTACGTGTTTTTAATGACGCGCACCTACTATATAAGTTCCATTGCCGGGATGAGCAACGGCTAAATCGGGGCTTATGGCACAAAACCCGGAGCTACAGCGTGTTATTATGCTAGAGCGCTCTGGAGAAAAAAATGTTGTTACTCAAAAAGATACTTATTACAACCTTGCTGAGTTGCATGTTATTTGCCGAAGTCCCTGCTCAAGCTTTACCTTTCCATGCTAAGGCTAAAATTGTCGGCTTTACCAGGGTGGTCAGAGCGGGTCAACTCTGCAGTGTTACCGTGCAAACCGAACCAGGCGCCTTTTGCCAGATCACCGTGCAAAAGCCAAACGGAAGGGCCAGTCGCCATCCAAACTTGGTCGAGAAGAGAGCCGACGCCGCTGGAACAGTGAATTGGTCATGGCAGATGGTAGAAGATGCTCAAGCTGGCGAGCGCATCATTACAGTCAAATGCATTGGTGCAGACAACGACGAAACTATCGTCCAGAAAAAAATGAAAGTCATTTAGAACAGCTGAGAAACCAGACCTAGATACCTGAAGGCTTTGCAATTCCCAATTCTTCCATGGCATCGTCAAAGCTAACCTTATTCTTCCTTGTATACTGCAGAGCCTGAACGGCCTGGTCAACGGCAAGATAACGGTGCTTAAGCAGGTATTGACAACGCAGTGAGGCAATCAAAGTGGCCTCATCGATTGCTCCAGACACCACAAGCATTTTGCCAATCAGGGCTGGATAGCGGCTACTCAGTTCAATCGCTTCAGTAATATCAGTATCGTTGACGAATCCTGTCATTTTAAGCAATTCACCTAAAACAGGCGAAGGCAG
>CALRJJ020000272.1:0-6776 GCA_943367505.1 Flavobacterium psychrophilum
TGCTGTCATAAGTATTTTTGGTTCAGGGTCGGTTGTTAGTTACCGGTTCATGGTTGAAGTAAATGGCTTGTTACCAGCTAACCAGCAAGGAGCACATGTCGAGCATGCCTTTGCGAATAAACCGTGGATTTAGTTCAGCTTCTTTCAGGGCGTCGTAAAGTCCGCGTGATTTCCCTTTGATGTTTTCAAAGGGTATTACACTGTCACTATCTGGGAGCAGCGGAACGGCGCTTGTGTATTGATCCGTATCTCTAAGTGACAATTGCAAAATCTCTATTGTTCCAGCAGCATCTTTCGTTGCTGCTATTTTGGCGATGGCATCATCGAACATCTTGATGACAGTCTTGCGTGTGTCAATATCACTGAGGGCGATGGAATTCCAAAGCTTGGTGCCATCTCCAATAAATTTCTCAGCTTGTTCCACGATCGGAGTTTCTTCGCTTTCAAGTTCTTCTATGTGGTTAAGGAGAGCTTGAATCTGGTTTGTTTTTGCCTCTAGTGCGGAGCGTAAGTTAAGAACTACGGAACCGCGTGCTTTCTTGATTGCTTTTTGATTTAACATTATTGTTTGCTCGTTTGTATGGTGGAGTTGAAAAAGGTACTACCTTCGCCGACTAGAGCGGCTTTAAGCTCAGGCGCTTCAAAGTCGTGAAACATGTCTAGCTGAAAGTAGTTGTTTTGTGTCAGCTTTACTTCTTCGTTTGGTGCTTCTAGGGCCTCTGTCAGTGAGCCAATGCGATTGATGATGGCAGCGTAGTGACTGAGGTCGGCGAATTGTCCGATCAATATGGTTGCCCCTTGAAACACCGATGTGAAAGCCATAACGGCTTGGGTGATTGTGCCAAAAGGGATGTGATCGTTGAAGTAAAGGTGGGCCACAATCAAAGGTGGAATCAGGGGTACTAGATGATTGAAAACTCCTGTGAATAGCTGCAGATTTTTATGCACCAGAGTCATATCTAGTAAGTTCGATATTACTGCAGTGAGAGCAACTTCTGCTTCCTCGACAGTGGTGGTACTGCTGCTATTAGTCTTTACTAGTTCATCGCGGGCGCTGGCTAGCTTGGCTCTAAGGTCAGCTTCTGTTTTCATTTGGCGATCGCTAATACTGATTAGCGTTTTGCCAATATGTGAAACGATTACCAGGCCTAGAGTTGAGTAGACAATGACGATGAATGAAAGTGATGGTGAAATTTTCCATAGCACTATCATGAAGGTGCAGACAGTAACAAGAGCATCCAAAATCGATATGGCCAAGCGTATAGATGAGCCACAAAACGAGTCGACGTCTTGGGTCATCCGTTGCTCGGGATTATCAATTTCTCTGGAGTTTTCGACTTTCATGCCAGCAGCGTTAGAGAAATATTTGTGTATTAAGCTCCTTGAAAGCCAATCGCGCCAGTAGAGCGCTAGGCGTGTTCTTAAAAGGTTGTAGTAAGTTTCGATCGGCACGGTGATTAGGATGGCGAGAATAGATAAGAACAGATAGAGCCAGAAATCACTCCAACTTTTCTGTTCCATTGCCGTCATGAAATGACCGGAAGTAACATTGATGCAAACCGCTACACCAGCTTTGGCAGCCATAAGGGTGAGAATTAAACCAAGATTGGTAAAACCAATCGAGTCTTTTTCTGATATCCAAAAAGGCTTACCTATTTTTGCCAGCCTTCTCCAAGGCATTGCTGTAAGGATGTTGTTCATGGCAGTTCTCCACTAGATAAGTTCAAAAAATATGAGTGATTTGATAGCAGTGGGAAGGCTAGCCACAGGTAAGCAGATGCTCAATTGGGCTTTGTTATTGCCAGGCGAGTGTCGTCACCGAGGCTTTTGCCAGGGTGATTTCAGTTACACTTTTTCCTTCCTCGATGCTGATAGTTTTCTCTGGGCCTAGATTGGTTAGCACTAGCACCCGCTCTCCTGATGGATTGAGGAAGGCCACATGCGTAATGTCTTGATTGGGTTTCAAGGCAGTAGATTCAATGCGTTTTGCCCCGCGCTCAATGAACTTCGAGAAGTGAGCTAGGGCGTAATATTGACCGCTGCGTGTTACTTCTTTGGTTATTGAGTTAATGGTCACTAGGCCACCACAAGGGAATGGTCCTATATTGGGGCGACCGCTTTGATCAAGGGCGAGGTTCCATACTGTAATGCCACGGCACCAGTTAGAAAGATTTGTAGTAAATGTTCTTGCCCATTTGATGTAGTCGCTCAGGTAGTTGGGGTCTGTATAGTCAGGGCCGCCTTCTGTCCAGTAGTGGCCGATTTCGGGGTGAGCCTCGTGCACCGTGCCGATACGCCAAGCATCACCGACATAACCATGCCAGGCAATGCCCGAAGCGTATTTGGCTAGAGCCGGAGTTTCCAGCGATGCCACCGCTCTACCCCAGAGGTTGTAGTTGTGGTCGATTATCCAAATTTGTGTCTCCAGGCCTTGCTTTTCAAAGAGCGGTCCTAGGTGGTAACTGACGAAATCGACTTCGTATTCTTGGGGCCACAGACAAGCTGGCATTTTGCCGTCTTGATCTGTGTCGACTTCGTTTTGTACCGTGATGGCATAAATGTTGATGCCCTCAGCTTTGTAGCTATCGATAAATTTGACAAAGTAATTGGCGTAGCTGCCAAAGTTCTTGCGTTGAAAGCTGCCACCAAGCATTGAGCCATTTGACTTCATCCAGCCTGGGGGACTCCAGGGTGAGCCGTAAAAAAGCATCTCAGAGTTGAGTGCCAGCGCTTGACGCAGACAAGGCAGAATGTATTTCTGGTCGTGTGCGATAGAAAAGCGCTTTAGTTCAGGGTCTGGCTCGCCTTCATCATAGCTGTAGAGATGGGTGGCATAGTCGCTTGAGCCAATACAGACGCGACAGAAGTTTAGGCCTAAGCCGCCTTTTGATGCTGGAGCGAAGAGATTGCTAAATAATTCAGCTCTAGCATCTTCTGAGAGTAGGTCAAAGTTATAACAAGCAGCATCGGTAAAAGCACCGCCAAAGCCAACAATTTCTTGAAAGCTTGTTTCTGGATGAACGCTAACCACCTCCTCGGTGTTAGCTCCAGAAAAGCGCCAATAGACATCGACTGCTTGCTGTTCTAAGCGTTGGTCTGGGCGCTGTTCTGAATTTGTTTGCATCAGGCGCATGGGGCCATAGTGAAGCAGAATTGGTTTTGGAGTAGGACCACTAGATTGTCGTTTGAGCCAGTGACTAACGCGGGAGAGTATGAAGCCCAGCACTAGAGCAATGACAATGAAAATCTTAGTAATACGTGTGTGCATAGTGAGCACCTCGAATGTTCAATTGAAAAGGCCATACGAGCTGGCGGCAAGAAACTTGACGCCAACTCATATGGGAGAGAGTTTACTGGTTAGGATTTGGTGCCACCATTGGTAGTGCTATTGGTTGCACCGAGATACCGTGTTCTAGTTTGTCTATCAATGTGAAGAGTGCTGCGTGATCGCCCACTTCATACGATTTTAAAGTTTGGCCGTCAATCACCACTGAATGAACATAGGGGTGTTTTGTACCAGCTGTAGAAACAACGGCAACAACATAGTAAATATGTCCGTTTGTGATAAGCGGGCGCGGTTCAACTTTTTGGAATTGCGACCAATCGGCATTCCAGTTGCCTTGCATCACTTGGATAATGGCTTGTCTAGGACCATTGAGGTTAATGTTAGGCACTATGTATTGTTTGCAATAACCAGAAGCGGCATCAAAGAAAAGTATCTTTGCCAGTTTGGCGCTGTCGTCACCTTTAGGTTCTAAGGTGATTACTTCTTGCCAGCCGAAGTTACTGTCGTAGACCTCGATGTATGGTGCCTTGTTGAAGTGGGGTTGGCCCGTGGTGTCTGGTTCACTGACGCGCAACTCGTCCTCTTTTGTGATCATGCGTCCTTTCATGCCGCCATTCCACTTAGCGTAAATCTCAGCGTAGAGCCGAGCCAGCTTGGTTGGATAAAATGGCATGTTAGGATATTTTGCTTTAGCCGTGGCTGGGCTCATATCATTGACGATGCCAAAGCGATTGACGCTCATTACTCCAGCTAATTCTGGCAACATTACTCCTGTTAATGTTGGTCTGTAAGAGATGTAGGGGATGAGCATGACCAACGGATCGTGGTCTGTTTCTCTCCAGTAGAGCGCTTCTTGCTGTTCGCTAAAGGGGTTGTGTACAGCAAATGCTGCTTGTACTACCCAACTTTTGGGTCCAGCCAAGAAAAAGCCATCATAGCCATCGGCAGTTTTGCCTTTCATGTTGACGTGGGTCGGGTCCACGGTGGCGACATTTATAATTGTGTCACCAAGAAAGTTGTACCAAATGCCATCGGCTGCTCCTTTCAGGTGAATGGCTCCTTCCCAGCATTGGTTTCCTTGTGAATCACATGGTGCCATGTGAGGTTCAGAGACATAGGTTCTGGTGTCGCTATTGAGGTTTTGCAAATAACCTAGTGCGGTAGCTTGGGGCAGCATGCGGAAGTTCTTCTTTTCGGCATTGGGCAGGGTTTTGATCACTTCAGGATCAAGCACGTCTGCCATGGTCCATTCTGTGACATCTTGATTGCTCGAATCTAGCCATGAGAACGCTGCAATAAAGAGTGCAATGCCCCAAACAGTGAGATGAGCGGTGGCTTTTGTTTTGCTACCCCAATTGCTGACTTTTCCCTGTAATAAAAAGGCGCTACTAAGAATAATGGCTGCAGTTGCAGGGCCCCACTGCATCACATATTGCCAGGCTGTGATTGTATAGACATGGATAAACGGCAGGGCGTAGATTGCTATAGCCGCATAGAGGCCTGTGTAGGCAGCAGCTGCGGTTATGCCAGCAAAGAAACCCCATCTTTTGCTGCCGTAGGTAAAAGCTAGTATTGCCGTGATCCAGCCTAGGCCTGGTTGGAAGAACGGCAAAGTGACGAGGAAAGTGATGAGGAGAATTCTGGCTGAGAGCCGCCAGAAATTGGGCTCTTTCAGATCGCCGTCTGAAATTGTTTCCGTTGGTTTGCGAAAATACTTGAGCATAAATAGACCTATTTAGGTTTGTTAGATTGTTGATTTAGGTAGGGGAAGCTAAATTTGACGCGCTCCCCTGCTTTGATGGTGCCAATTAAGTGGCATTCGACAGTTTTTATTTCTACCGTGCCATTTAACGAGTTTTCTTTGGGGCCAAGCACCAGACGAGCTGGTCCTTGGCTAACAACCACTAGGTTGCCTTGGGCGATAAATTCGACGGCAGCGTCGTTTTCTCTTTCTGCCTTTGAGAGGTGGCTGATATCGAAAGTGATTTGCCCCGATGACGGCAATACCACTTCGAACGAAGCTGTTTCACTTGATTGCCGCGCTTCAAAGCCGTTTGCGACCGAGCCGTCCGAATTGCGGTGGCGGATGGTTATGTACATCCAAATCTCCTGATTGAAGTTCTTGTTTGCCCGCTAGCTCTTATCTGCGGTATCCCCGATGGTCGCGCCAGTAACCATCACCACGATGCTGGTAAGGGTAGACTGGTCGGTTTTGGTAGTTATAGTTGTAGTTGTAGGGACGGGCGGGACGATAGCCGTTGTAGTAGCCGTCGCTTACACCAATATAGGGGCCTCTAGCGACGCAGCCCGTTAGGGTAAGCAGGCCTAGAAAAGCGAAGCCTGTTAAGAGTATGCGAACGACTTTGGCGAAGTGTTTGGTTTTCATAAAATTCTCCTGGAAATTTGTTGATTTTGTTGCTGATGTTTGTTGTTAATTGAAGGGGGCATTGGCCTGTTAAAACATGCGCCCGGGCCGAATGCGGATATTGAGCATGAAGCTAATTGGATTTGAGCCGTAAATTGCTTCAAGCTCGGACGGCACCATGTAGCCAGTTACATCGAAGCCGAGCCCTATACGCAACGCTGAAGAGGCGTAGACGTCGCGAGCATAGCCAGCTGTTAAGGCGCAAACCGTGCTATTGGCATTGCTGTCGTTGGGGGCAACCAGGCTGTGCTCATGCCCAGAGAGTTCATGCTCTAGCCCTGGTCTGCCGTAGATGTTCATATCTGTCAGCCCAGGCTTGTTGACACATTCGCCTCTGCCGTAAAGGTAGTTACGATCAAGAAAATTGATTGTTCCTTCCAGTAGACCACCGCTTAAAGTGCCATGGGCTTCTTGATTGTGACCAACTACGGCAGATACTGCTGTGTAGCCGCCATCGAAGCGTTTGGAGTATTGAGCAAAAACGGTATAGCGCTCCATGTCACCGGGGTGGAGTACTTCGGCGTTGTGCACTGCTGCATAGGAGGCTCCCAGCACCCAGTTCTCATTGGCAGCGTATTGGGCGCGAATGGAATAGCTGTCAAAGCCACCACTTTCGATGATGTATCGATTTTCGCCTGGCTCTTGCCCGCGAAAGACCGAGGCACCAAGACGCAATTTACCAACATCAACACCGGCACTGAAGACGCCGTTAGTAATGTGGCCAGCGTCCATGCAGTGGTGGCAGAGGGGTACGGCTGGATTTTCTAAGGCTGAGGCTCGGTGCATAAAGGCTGTGGGGCCTTCTTCACGGTCGCCTGGGAGGCCGAAGTAGAGGTAATAGCGAAAGTTTTCCGAGAGCTTTTGTGTAAAAGCTATGGATAGCTCTGAGAAGAGATTGTGAGGATGCTGAGCATCGACAATCTCACGCCCGCGATAGGTTTCTCCTGTTTGAAAGAGTTGTGGCACGCCGCCAGGTGGCGTAGTAAAGGGTTCAGCGGTAAGCATGGCGCGAAACTGGAAAGCTGAGTTGTCCCATACAGGTACTTCACAGGAGGCCATGAGCCA
>CALRJJ020000273.1:0-6767 GCA_943367505.1 Flavobacterium psychrophilum
GCTCGGGGCCACACTCGGAGCGGGATTACCGACAGCTGGCGGGGAGGGTCGCAGCAAGCGGGAAGCACCACCAATAGTACTATTATTAATCACTGATCCGTTGAGAACGGACCCATTAAAACTAGAAGAAGAAGAAGAAGAAGAACTGCGCTGCAAGCGGGAAGGAGCAAGAGGAGGCGCACCTTGGGCCGAGACAGCGGCAATGCTGCCAACTGCGGCAGAGGTAAGCAATGCGATAGATAATAATGCTTTGACTTTCATAAATAGTTATCTACCGAATTATCACAAGAGCTGATGACGCTCGATAAAGCCTCGATGTTCCCCTATTTTAACGTCACCGGCTTAGCCTCGACCTTAATTCGAAAGAGGACATAGGGTTTTTGCCTCTTATCGACGCCGTCATGGAAGCGCGCCTGGCGATGCAATTGATTGACTATAAAATACAAATAGCCGTCCTGGGCAAGACAGAGAGTATCAGGCCACAATACCCGAGGGTCGCAGACCAAAGTCTCATCCTTGCCACTGAGCGAAATACGATGAATAGCGTTGTGTTCATAATCACTGGCGTAGATGCGACCAAGGCTATCGCTTTCAAGGCCATCAGAAGCACCTTTGGTAATGACATCGCAGACAGTTTTTGCCACATCATCTTCGCTAACATTGCGGTCACAGAGAGCATCAACACTGACGCTATAGAGCTTGCGACTAGACAGCGGACAATAGAACAAGCGCTTACCATCGGCACCAATAGCAATACCATCACTACCAACATGCAGATCAGGCAATGGTTCTCCTTCCACCATGGGTAGAAAGCCGCTAACAGGTCGCACAGACAGATGGTCACTTAAGCGCCGCCAGCTCTCCCCTGTAGCCAAATCAACCACAATAATGCCCGGATGAGTACTCGAAGAATCAGTTATAAAAGCCATTCCGGCTTTACCGCGACTGAGGTCAAAGCGCACGTCATTCAAATACGAGCCAGAGAAGGCAGTGCTCTCAGGCATGCAAATAGTCTGGACTACTTTATTGCTGGCAAGATCAACGCAGATGAGCTTGGCCGCCTCCCTAACCACAGGCTCAAACTTTGGGCTACCAGTGTCAAGGAGCCATAAACGGTCTTTGCCGTCTATCACGACCGATTGAACTGACAATAAATGATCTCTGACACTGCTGAGGTTGCAGCGATTAATCTCGGCGTTGGGATAGGCCACAGCCTTTCCGGCTACCAACTCAGCCACAGTAAAGGGAACATCATCGCCCCAGCGCGGAAAATTGACAAATATGCGCCCCTGGGCAGAAACTGTCACCCCGGTTGGCATTGGGCCATCAAAAAAGGCTACCGGCTCTAACTTACCAATAAATCTTTGCGAGGGAATTACCCGCTGTGCCGCTTCACTAGCCAGTGGACAGACCAAATTCGTAAGCAGAGCGAGAATTACTGACAGAGCCATAGAAGCTGGCCCCAGCGCTGACAAGGCTTCAATTCTTGCCCCTGGCCGAATCACTTGTCTTTGACGAGACATAAATTTCACCCACTTCATTTAAGACCTTATTGCCTGAGGATCATATAGAATCTACGGTCAAAAGCACAGCCATTAAGCCAATTAGACAGGACCGGCCAGCTAGACGGAACCTGACAATTAGCCCTGCAAGCAGCTATGATAGGCTTGACTTATATAGACGACCGGTCTATTCTTTGCTTTCCAATGACTAATGGGAGAAATATATGTCGAACAGCGCCAGCACTAGAGAAGAAGCAAAAGAAGGTTCAATAGAGCTGCAAGGCAATACAGCATCTAATCTCTTCAGCCCCTTCACCTTGCGCAGCGTCACTTTGCGCAATCGCATCGGTGTCTCACCCATGTGCCAATACGCCAGTGTTGACGGCTTTGCCAACGATTGGCACCTGGTGCACTTAGGTTCACGAGCAATTGGCGGCGCTGGCCTGGTTATTCTTGAAGCCAGCGGTGTTGAAGCCCGTGGCCGCATTTCTCCTGACGATCTCGGCCTCTATAAAGACGAGCATATCGACATGCTCAAGAAAATTACCGGCTTTATCGAACAGTATGGAGCCGTGCCAGGCATCCAAATCGCTCACGCCGGACGCAAGGCATCCACGAAAAATCCATGGAAAGTCGGCAATCGCCACGAGAAGCAAGAAATTAGCGAGGCTGATGGTGGTTGGCTGCCCGTCGCCCCTTCCGCTGTACCTTTCACTCCCGGAGCTCGCGCGCCACACGAATTGACAACTGCTGAAATAAAAGAAATTCAGTTGTCCTTTCAAAGCGCAGCTAGCCGCGCCCTCAAAGCCGGTTTCAAATGGCTAGAAATTCACGGCGCCCATGGCTATTTGCTCAACAGTTTCTATTCACCCCTGGCTAATTTCCGCACCGATGAATATGGTGGCAGTTTCGAAAATCGCACCCGCATGATCATTGAAACCACCAAACTGGTGCGCCAGGTCTGGCCTGAGCACCTGCCTTTAGCAGTGAGACTATCAGCCTCTGACTGGGTTGAAGGCGGCTGGACGGTTGATGATTCTGTGGCCCTGGCAAAAATTTTGAAAGAGCTTGGTGTTGATTTAATCGATTGCAGCAGTGCTTACGTGCGCCCCGGAGATCGCTACTCTTATGGCCCAGGCTGGCAAGTTCCTTTAGCTGAAAAAGTGCGCGCCCAAGCAAAAATAGCAACTGCAGCTGTAGGGATGATCACCGAAGCAAAACAAGCCAACGAAATAATTAGCAGCGGCCAGGCTGACATTGTTCTTTTGGCACGTGAGTTAATGCGTGACCCTTACTGGCCATACCACGCAGCCCAGGCTCTTGAAGAAGAACTTGGCCTCAAGGCAAAATCAGTGCTGCCTGCCAACTACTCATACGCAATCTAAACTAAAGGGTGAGAATCAAGTGTCAAATATTGCCACAACAAATTTCAAAGCTTTCCAGCTTAACAGCTTCAAAATAGAAGACATTGTTGCTAGCGAAAAATCAATCAAACGCCCTCACGGTACGCAAGTATTGGTGCGGATTAAGGCCGCCTCCCTCAACTATCGCGACATTCTCGTATCGAAAGGCTATTACAGCAAAGCCCTGCCACTACCTGTAGTGCCACTTTCCGATGGCGCTGGCGAAGTAGTAGAAATCGGTGGCTCAGTCACTCGCGTCAAAGTGGGCGACCGGGTATCACCAAATTTCATGACCGACTGGATTAGTGGTGAAGTCGACAATGCCATAGCGAAAACCGCTCTGGGCGGCTTTGTCGATGGCATGCTGCAAGAATATCGCTTGCTTGATCAAGACTGCCTCACCCACGTACCAGACCATCTCAGCTACGAAGAAGCCGCCACTTTACCTTGCGCCGCCGTAACAGCCTGGCATGGCCTGGTTGAAAACGGTAAGGTCAAAGCCGGAGAAACTGTTCTAGTTATGGGCACCGGTGGCGTTTCAATCTTTGCCCTGCAATTTGCCCGCATGGCTGGAGCCACAGTAATCGCTACTTCTAGTTCTGAGCAAAAACTTGCCCGCTTAAAAGAAATGGGAGCAGCTCATACCATTAACTACAAGAGCAACGAAAAATGGGATGAAGCGGTTCTCGACTATACCAATGGCCGCGGGGTCGATCATGTCATCGAAATTGGTGGCGCTGGCACTCTTGATCGCTCACTCAATGCCGTTCGCATGGGCGGCCACGTCAGCTTAATTGGTGTGCTTGCGGCCGGGCAGGTCAATCCTGTTCCAGTCTTGATGAAGTCAATTCGTCTACATGGTGTATTTGTTGGCTCACGCAGTATGTTTGATGACATGAACCGAGCAATCACCGCTCACAAGCTTAAACCCGTCATCGATAAAGTATTCAGTGCTGACGAAATAGTACCGGCTTTGCAATACATGGAAAGTGGCAAGCACTTTGGCAAAATAGTCATCAGTATTTAGAATTTAGACTATCGCTTAGTAAGACAGAACCCGGCCGTTGACGTTCTTGCTTGCGCTAGATGAAGGGCTGCTGCCATAAGATGGCATTACTTTGCCATAGGTGTTGCCGTAGCTGCTGCCGCTGTAAGAATAGACGGCGGTCTGTGGGTGAGCCTGAGCAACAATGGCAGGGCGAATGCGACCGCTTAGGTCAGAGTTGGCGGTGTGAATATCACCCCAAATGTTCTTGTTAGCACGGGGAGGCAAGACTTTAGGCTTGCAATCGCTGGCTGTACGAGGCATAACGCTGTAGCCAGTGCCAGCACGGTTAATTACTTTGTAAGCAGCCTTGTTGCGGTCAATTTCGGTCCAGTAGTAATGCTTGAGGTTGTTCTCTTTTTCTACTAACGGCTGCTCCCAGCCAGAGCGACTGCGGTGCTCTTGGACCACAGCAGGTGCGCCTTCCGCTTGCTGCACTTCCTCAATCATTTGAGCCTGGGCGGGGCTAACAAAGACAAAGCCCAAGGCGAGGAGAGTAGCGAAAATGATGGAAGATACAATTCTATTGAGCATTGCAGTGACCTCTCTGACAAGGTTAAGAAAATGGTTTTGGACCAGAAATAATTGGTAAGGGGGAAGCATTTCCTGCTTCCTCTCTATTAATAGCGACAATTTGTTATCGAGTTGTAAACGGAAGCGCTAATTTTCAAATCAGAGTTAAAAATCACACTTGAAACAATGCCAGAAACCCCCAATACTTAAGCTCGGCAATCCTTTTCTATAAAGGTATACATCTATGTCAGGGCTTCCTATTGTTCTTGTGGTCTGCCTCGGTTCAGCTATCCTGGCTATGGCGAGCTTTACCCTAACGCGCAAACTCCTTAAGCCCATCGATATTAGCGAGCATCAGACCTTCTTAGATGCCATGTTTAATATAGTTGGCACCCTCGTGTCTCTAATACTTGGCCTGCTCGTAGCCGCCGCCCTCGATCAATATCAAAACCTGGAAAGGGCTGTGGACAATGAAGCCGCCAGCGTCTCCGAAATTTATCGTTTTTCGCGAGGCTTGCAAGAGCCATCCCGCAGCCAGATACAGGGCTTGTGTGAACGCTATTGCCAGCTGGTAATTTCGGATGAATGGCCCGCCCTGGCTCAAGGCAAAGTAAGCCAGGCCGTATTTGAGACTTTCTGCCTACTGAGCGACGAAGTCGTCCTGATTCACCCCAGCCATGACGGCGAAGCCAATCTGCAGGCAAGCATGCTGGAAAGCCTTGATATTGTCGGTGCTGGCCGGCGCGAGCGCTTGCTCACCTTAAACAACACCAGAGAACACTTGCTGGGCCCAATTCTTCTGGCCGGAGCAGTAATTGTGCTGGCCTTTGCCTTCTTCTATGTCAAAAGAAACTCACTCTTCCACTCAGTGGTGATTGCTTTTGTCGCCATTGCCTTAGGGGGCAATATGGCCTTAATTTACGTACTGAGTAAACCTTTCGATGGCGATTGGAAAATTCAGCCCCGGGCCTTTGCCCTCAATTTAAAAGCCAGACAAATGTTGCGCGAGTCGACCCTGCTCGACCCCGCCCAGGCCAAATCCATTCCCCTTAAGCCGGCAACAAAACTGCCCCAACCGATTCAGCCCTAAAGTGCTATTGCGCGCACGAGTGGTTCTACTGATCTAAAATGTAGCCGCTGCCGTGGATAGTTCTAATCAATACCGGCAAGCCTTCGCGGTCAATTTTCTTGCGCAACTTATTTATATGCACCCGCACTGTATCGTTGGCGGTGTCTTTCTCATTAGACCAGACTTTATCGAGTATCTCATCTGAGCTAAAAACCCGATTGGGATGGCGCATAAAGAACTCAAGCAAAGCAAACTCTTGGGGCAATAGTTTAACTTCGCTGCCCTCAATTAGAACTTTGCGTGAGGCGGTATCAATTGTCAAATGTTTGGCCACAAGCTGCTCAGAAACAATCTGAGCCGGCCTGCGCATTAAGGCCTTGATGCGCACATTTAGCTCTTTGGGGTGGAAAGGTTTGGTCAAATAGTCATCAACGCCCGCATCAAAGCCAGCGGTTTTATCATTGATATTGCCTTTGCCGGTGAGCATGATAATCGGGAGCATGCCACCGCCCAGGCGGTAGCGCCGACAGACTTCAAAGCCGTCAATATCAGGCATACCAACATCGAGAATAACCAGGTCGTACTGATAAAGCTTGAGGCGCGAAAGGGCGTCTTCGCCGCAATTGGCACATTCAACGATGTTACCTTCAGTGGCCAGCCACTCAGATAAGATAGAACTCAATTCTTCGTCATCGTCTACAAGTAAGAGCTTGGCCATGGCTGTAGCTTAACACCATTCATATTTTTGGCAAAGTAGATCAAAAAAAGAGGGCCGACTTTGCAGCCGGCCCATACTTTTCAAGAAGTTGCTAGTTAATCCCAGCTGAGCGCACCACCAGTTTGGTAGTCGATAACGCGAGTCTCAAAGAAATTCTTCTCTTTCTTCAAGTCGATCATCTCGCTCATCCATGGGAATGGATTCTTAGCGCCTACATATTGCTCAGGCAAACCAATTTGCTTGAGGCGACGGTTAGCAACGAAGCGTAGATACTCCGAGAACATCTGCGCATTGAGGCCAAGCACGCCGCGTGGCATTGTATCCACAGCGTAAGCGTACTCAAGCTCGACGCCCTCTTTCACTAGATCGATGATTTCTTGTTGGAATTCAGGGGTCCAGAGGTGTGGGCTTTCGAGCTTGATCGAATTGATCATATCGACGCCAAAGTTGAGGTGCATTGATTCGTCGCGCATGATGTACTGGAATTGCTCAGAAGCACCAGTCATTTTGTTCTGGC
>CALRJJ020000274.1:0-6758 GCA_943367505.1 Flavobacterium psychrophilum
TAAGTCTTCAAGCTCGATAGCAGTAGAAAATAAATTATCGACATTGGTATCATGCAAAATCAAAAAGTTCTGACCTGCAACATCTAGCTCTTTAGGACTACCGTGGGTAGATGCATAAATGAGAATGACGTCGTCTTCCATCACCCGCCGCGGCAACCAATCGTCACCAATAATGCGCCTAACTTCTTGCTCAGTGGCATTTTCGTTGGTCAATAGCACGACATGATCTTTAGCGAAATTGCCATAGGTGGTAAGGAAATTGGCAAAGTCAGTAGCATCTTTTGCTGCATATTGCAGATGGGGAATGCGCGGGTCTTCAAAATCATTGATACCAATGACCAGAGCCCACTTATCTCTTATGGGCCTATCAGTAGCGACAGATTTGTCAAGATCAGCGGCAGTAATTTGCTTTGACACAGTTGTCGGGGGAGATTTCTGAGCGACAATATCTAGGGCTGAGCCGTCCTCTATATCGCGACCGTTAACTGACACATGGGCGAGATGGAAGTAGCTAGTTGCCGCCAACTCAAGCTTGACGTAGCGAGCCTCCACTGGCTCACTGAGCTTGATGTTCCAAACATCAGGAGTTTTAGTAAAGGCTTTGATCGGCCTCCAATCTACCTTATTGGTTGATACCAACACAGTCAAACCTTGAGCGCGTTCTTGCAATTGACGTCTACGATTTTCAATAACCAGACCATCAACCAGGCAACTACGGCCGAGATCAATAACTATATTGGGGTGGTCTTGCAACTGTGTATGAAAGGCAAACTCGGGTGCAATCACCTGGTTCGATAAAAGCCGTGCCACATGCAAGTCTTCGGCACCAGTAAGCAAACAGCTTTTCTTCTCATATCCAGGATAAGTGGAGCTAACCGAATAGGTGGCCGACTGCGAGAGACAATATGATCGCGACTGTTCACTAGCAGAGCTGACGGCAGAACAGGGCAAAGAAACCAACTGCAGCCCTAAGGTGCTGACTACTCCGAACAAAAAGAGATGTAGGCAGAAAAATAGAAAGAACCGACAATTTTTATGCACTAACCAACACCAGACAGGACCCCTATCACAATGGCACAAATTAAAAGCATTGCCATCATCCCAGAAGATGAGTCGACACCTTAGGGGAGCGATGTTTTAACTTTAGCGAACACACATAACCATGCCTTCATTAATAGCCTTGGCGCGCTCGAGAAAGCGCTTCAAATCTTTGAGTTTTTCGCAGAGAAAATTTCGAGCTTCATCGTCGCCTCTGTCCCACATAACAGCGGGATAAATATTTGCCGCTGTCATGGCCTTTCCGTTATAGCGACGCATCAACTCTTCTTCATCAATAGGCCGAAGTGCGAGTTCAAAATCTATTAGCTGGCTATTGCTTATGGCTCGAACTTTGAACTCCCGTTGATAGAGCCCTATATCTCGACCACCATGAAGTAAAAAGCACTGTGGTTCGCGACCTTGATATGGCGATCCAGTAAACAAATAATGCAAGGCCTGAAAGCTTCTATCGAGATCTAGAGAAGGGCCAAGTTCCTGACTTGACTTCTTGCGCCAGCCAAAAATATCGATCAAGCTGTTGAATCGAGGATCAAGCGCACTAGCATTTGCCAGAATGGCCTGCAAGGCAGCTCCATTTGCAGAATCTTCATTGCCACCCAATCTGATGAAATCATCCAATGCTCGGGCATCTCTAGCCAATTCGTCAATCTTATTATTACTTGCGGCTTGTAGGGTCATACCCATGCCCATTTAAATTCTCCTCGGCTTATGTGATCAAGAAATGAGGCTCATCCAGAAAGCCACGCAACCTACTCTTAGCTTCTGTTGCGGCAAGGCCCAATTGGCAAATCTCACAAAATCGACGAATGCTACGTCTAACCAACAGCTGGTTTAGAATAGCATTGTAGTTACTATCCCTGACAGGTGTTCTAAACAGAGGTAAGCCATGGCTAAGCGCATCAGTGAAATAGCAACTAGCACGACAATCAAAGGCTGGCACTTAAACGACGGCGAGCATGACGACTTTGTTGTCGGCCTTGAACAGGCCAGCAGGCACGTCGGTAAGAACTGCGCCTTTATTGAGTCTATCGCCAAAGATGCATCAGATGAAGACGCACGCAATGCTTGCGGCCACCTTATGCAAACCTGCGGCATTGCCCCGGAATTTCGCAACCAGCGCATTCGCATGACTGCTTGGGTCAAATCGGCCTTGGCCGAACCCTCTATCGGACGAATCGAACTCGACATTATTGGCAATTGGGGCTGGTACTGTCGATGGAAGGGCACTTTCGACAACATGAATAACAGACCAATCTTAGCGGATACAGATTGGCAGCAGTATGCTCTCGTGGTAGATGTGCCAGAAGAAAGCACCAGCATGAATTTCGGATTGTTTTTAATCGGTGTAGGTAAAATGTGGCTCGACGAAGTGAAATTCGAAGTAGTGGACAAGACTGTACCGCTAACCGGTCTGCTAGCCGAACCAACGAATCTTAATTTTGAAGATAAGCTCTAGCATGACCAACAATCTGGCAATCTAACTCTCTTGCTCAAACTCATAGCGCTGCTCTGGCGTCATGCGCCGGTAATCCCATTGCTCCTGGCTATTTAAGCGATTATATAAGCTGCGCTCATCGTTACTCATCCGCTCATAACTAGCTTGATCCTGCTGACTCAGATGCTCGTAGTTATAACGCTGGTCTTTGGTCATGCGCTCCAACTCGTATCGTTCTTGAGAGTTCATATTCACAAGAGCCTCACTAGAGGAAATTGCATTGGACACGGCAATATTCTATTGGCGACTTACTAAGGCGAGGTTAAGTAGCTGAAATCCAACTTAATCTCGCTGACCCTGGTTTGCCAGTTTGCCCCGGTAAATTGAGGCCATAGCCCAAGAGTTGCTTGACTAAGCAAAGCCTCACTTACCAGGAGTAAATAAAATGCGAGATATCGACAACATCTGCCAAGAGACCAGAAACGATAGTACCTCTCAATATAAACTTCTTGAAGAATGCACAACGAAAAAAGGGCTACTTGAGCTTGATCGAAAAACCGATGCTCAAGACAAATTTGACAAACTCGGCTTTCCTAAAATCGACATGAGCGGCTTTGGCCAAGAAGCACCGTATAAAGCCACTGGTACAGCAGACTACATTCGACACCAAATTGAAAGACTCCTTACTAACGATGAATCATACGACGACAAAATAAAACGCTCAGTCGAAGGTCAGATGACAGCGCAAGAGCGCAAACAATATGAAGCAGAAGAAAAGGCATTAACCCAACACAAGAGAGACGTATTAGATTGGGGATTAAAATCAACTTTGAACCCAGAGCCTTACCCTAAAGCACCAAAATCTCCTATGCATGATGCCATTGACAGAAGAGTGCAAGAAGCCGAAGCTGCCATTGGCAAGCAAGTACGAAGAGAGATGTCGCCTGGCGAACAGCGCAGACTCGATGAACAGTTTCAAGAATATAGAGACGCCATAAGAAAGGCAAACGAGACCATAGATCCGCTCGGAACTGGTGGAATGTATCGAGCCAAACCCGAGCCTGGACCAGCTGTTAAAGATTACTTCAAACGAGTGGGAGCGGCAGCTGAAGACTATTTGAAGCGGCACTAATGGCTTTTGGCGCGACAAAGGAAGGTCTAATCTTACTGACCGTGAGTTGCCAAATACCCCCACTAATATAAGTGCATCAGCGACACATTACCAGCCGGAGCAAACCCCATGAGCGATCGTGTTGAAAGAGCAGTAGAAGCAGTTAATGGAACCCAACCCATCACTCGCCTAGTCAATAGCGAAATGACCAGAGAAGAGCAAGTGCAGTTTGCTCGCACACTCTGGGAAGGCGGAACCAATCCCCGCACCAGCACACCTGGAGTTTGGACAAGAACTGTTGGCGGTGCTGAAGTGACATTCCGCACAGTTAATGGCGAGAGACAGGTTTCGGATATCGTAGTCAACGGCAGAGATATTTACGACACACCAGAAGAAACTCGCACTAGGCAATCAAGAGAGCACGCTGCAAGCAGACCGACCGCAAACCGCGGTATTGGCTCCGACAGCCGCTATACAAGCGCACCAGAGACTACAGAAAGCGCAGGAGCAGCGCGGGCACGTCAAGACTACGAAAGATGTGTCGAAGGTAGCGGAGCACCATCTTCAAGACTAGAGCGAGCAGTCTGTTCTGATACTGTCGGCTACGATGTACCTGGAGAGAGAAGACAAGCTGTGCAAGAGCGCACCGTGGTTCCCAGTAAACCAACCTCTAAATCTATGACCTTTAGCCTTCCCCAGTTAGAGTTGATTTAGAGCAGCGACCCCTACTTCGAAATTTTGCTATTCAACACTTACTACTAACACCTTGCTATTCAACGCATCCTATTCAACAAACAGGCCATAGCCAGCACCGCGGACATTGCGAATGACAGACTCACAATCTGGTTTGTCGAGTTTGAGCCGTAACCTCTTAATGCAACTAGTCAGAGCCTCAGTTGTTGAGTCACTTTCACTGGGCCAAATATGTTCCAGCAAGTGAGATGGCTGAAAATACTCGCCCGGGTGTCGCAGCAAAAACTCTAGCAAGGCAAACTCTTTCGGCATTAAATTGAGCGTCTTCCCAGCTCTTTTAGCAGTATGGCTCTTGGTATCAATTTCGATATCACCAGCTTCAAGTTTGCTACTGAGCAAAGTGATAGGTCGCCTAAGTAGAGCCGTTATCCGAGCAGTCAGTTCTCGCCCGTCAAAAGGCTTAGAGAGATAATCGTCGGCCCCCTCACCTAAACCGCGTAGTTTATCTTCAATGGCCTTTTTGCCGGTAAGCATTAAAACAGGGGTTGTGCCGCCTCTGCTGCGAAAGTCTTTGAGAATGTCAATGCCCTCAACTTCAGGCAGATTCCAATCGAGAATTATTGCATCATAGGGGTCGAATCTTAGCCGCTGCAGGCCGTCACCACCATTCTGTATATGTTCTACTAAGTGACCTTCTTTTGTCAGCCAGCGAATAACAAGCGAAGCTAATTGCAGGTCATCTTCGATTATTAGAATCTTTGCCACTAACGCCCCCTATGACAATCTATCTTCGTTGTTCACTTGCGTTGGTCACTTACGCTATTGTCTTTCGCAGTTTTCTTGGCTTCCAGACCTTTGTAAACGCTCTCAGTAGCAGGAATAGTGAACCAGAAAGTACTACCCTTCCCTTCCACCGAATCTACAGCCATTTTACCCTGATGCATCTCCACAATGGCTTTGGCAATTGCCAACCCTAGTCCAGTTCCTCGATGAACCTTTTGGTCGGCGGCTTCAACCTGCCTGAAGCGTTCAAACACAGCATCTAGTTTATTTTGTGGAATGCCCCTGCCGCTATCAGTAACAGAGATACGAACAAAATCTCTTTCTACCCTCGCGTCAACAACAATCGTAGACTTTGGTGCTGAATACTTTGTTGCATTAGAAAGTAGGTTTATCAAGACCTGAACCAGGCGCTCTTTGTCAGCGTATATCGTCATAGCAGGATCAATACTTCGCTTTACTTCAATTGACTTCTGCTGAAACAGAGAAGCGATAGCGCCAATCGATGTTTCAACTACATCACGAACTGAAATTTTATCAGCAACAAAATCAACAAATCCAGATTCAAGCTTGTCTAAATCAAGCAAGTTGTTAACCAGGGCCATAAGTCTATCAACGTTGCCTTGGGCAGCATTCAAACTGCCTTTCATAAACTCGTCTAACGAATCGCCAAGTTCATCTGCCAGAAGAGAATGGGTCATCTGAATAGAACTAAGTGGTGTGCGAATCTCATGACTGACCATGGCAACAAACTCGGCCTTCAATCGATCAAGATTCTTTCTTGCGGTAATGTCGTGAACGACACAATAGAGTGAGCCTTCCACCTCAGACCAAGTGACCGACCACTCGGTATCAGCCACGGTGCCATCAGATCGAGTGACTCCACATTCTAGAGAGGTCTCTTTAGTTGTTTCAGCAACCTTTCGCAAAGCAAGCAAAACCATATCGCGATCAGCTCCAACAACAACGTCGGCTACGCGGCCTCCAATCAGGTCTTCATCACTGTAACCCCAGTGTTTGTATGCAGCCTCGTTGATGTCAGTAAAACGCATACTAGAGTCAACAGAACAAACGACATCAGCGACATTCTCTAGAATCGCTCGTTCTCTGCGCCTCAAAATTGCTAAAGAATCATGCATCTTGTGGTAAAGCTTGTCTATCTGAGCCAGTTCGTCATTGCCTTCTAACTCTTCAGTGGGTGCTTTACCAGCCGCCATCCTTTTGGTATTGGTCATGATTACATTGAGTCTATCAGCGGTTCCACGCCTGAAGTAGAAGCCCAGACCAAAAGCAATCAAAAGAGAAAGAAGTATGGATAAGCCCAACACTAGGCGGATAATTTCGCTGTACTTACTTACATCTATACCTTCTGCATCTTTAGAGGTTGCTTGCTGTTCTGTCAGCTTATTGCTAGCTTGGATGAGCGCCTCAAAGTGCCTTCGCATTGACAGGTAATGCATTGTGGCAGCAGCTTTATCTCCAACGCTCAGACTTGCGGCCGCCCGGTCGTGTTCGTCACCTATAGCTCTTACAAGTGAATCCAGACTCTTCCAGGTTTCGCTGCTCTTAGGATTACCCTCAACCAGAACGTGAATCTGTTTAATCTCATCTTTCATTCTCTGAGCAGTCTGCTGAGCCTGGCCCAACATTTCAGGCTGTTCAGTACTCTTGTAAAGCATT
>CALRJJ020000275.1:0-6752 GCA_943367505.1 Flavobacterium psychrophilum
GGTCTGCGCAGACCGGAAACTGTAGTGATAACCCGCTAGCTGTGGATTCTGACTTGAAGCAGCAAGAAATATCGAGCCTACGCAATAGGCAGTCAGACGATAGTAATTAGACCACCGCAGAGCAATCTGGGTGGTCTTTTTGTTTGTGCGATTTTGACAGTGACTTTTCCTGCTGAAAGTGCAGTTGCGTCCGCTCCACCATCTTCAGTGTTTGATAAGATTAGCCCTTCTACCGGCAATCTAAATGGCTTTATCATCATGTCGTTGACCAAACAAGACAAAGCTGCACTGCGCGCTACGATATTCCGCCATTTGGATGGAATTGCAACGGCGCCCACAGCCTATACACTGCTTGAGAAGGGCGTCCTACAGCACCTGCTCGATCACAAAACTGCAGATGTCACAGAATTAGCCTCCAAGTTCCAAGCCAATGAGGGATATCTCAACGTTGCTTTGCGCATCCTAGCTTCTCAGGGTTGGCTCGATGCCGAAGTAAACAATGTCAGCAACAAAGTCAAATACAGCATCAATGCAAAAAGTGCTGTGGCCTTTGAACATTGCCGGCTTTACAAAGATGTAGTGACGCTGCTTCGCCTTTCTGGTCAATTTCACAGACGTAAATTCGAAAGAGCACCCTTCACCATGTTGGAGGGTATTTTCAAAAAATACCGCGAGAATTATGGCATCGAACTTTCAAGCGACCCTGACACCAGGTGCGTCCAGGAACAAGTGTTGATGCACATTGAAGGCATTGCTATTGGCCCTACCATTGTCTCACTCGGCATGGGCGGCATGTTTCATAAGTACTTTATGGAGGCTTCATTTAAGGCTGACGAATTTCACGAAGACGAAGAGAGCTTCGGCAAAATCCTTGATTTTTTTGCTTATCTTGGCTGGTTTGAAAAGAAAGGACAGACTTATCGATTTACAGAAAAGGGCTTGTTTTTTGCCCGGAGGGCTAGTGCCTACGGCGTGACAGTTTCCTATATTCCTACTTTCAGAAACCTCGAAGAACTCATATTTGGCAATGCCGAAATTTTGACGAACAGCAAGCCCGAGCTGCCTGAGCTGCACGTAGACCGCGAAATGAACGTGTGGGGAAGTGGCGGCGCGCACATGAGTTATTTCAAAAAGATAGACGAGATAATTATTGAGCTATTTAATGGTCCTCTCGACGAGCAGCCAAAGGGCATAGTCGATATGGGCTGTGGCAACGGCGCATTTTTGCAACACATTTTTGAGGTTATCTCCCAGCGCACGCTGCGCGGCAAGATGCTGGAAGATTATCCTTTGCTATTGGTTGGCGCCGACTACAATGAAGTCGCCCTGCGCGTCACTCGTGCCAATCTTTCTAAGGCAGACATCTGGGCGAAAGTCACTTGGGGCGACATTGGGCGACCCGATCTCTTGGCCCGTGACCTCAGCGACAACTACGGCATAGCGCTGGAAGACCTGCTCAACGTGCGCACCTTCCTTGACCACAACCGACCATGGGAGCAACCTGCTCAACCACTGGCTGGCCGGATTAGTCAGTCTACTGGAGCATTCTGCTATCGGGGCAGACGATTGAACAACAACGATGTAGAGGCCGGCCTGCTAGAACATTTCCGCCGTTGGCAGCCGTTCGTTCACCGCTTTGGACTTTTGGTGATTGAACTGCACACTATCTCACCCAAGCTTGCTGCGGAATACATCGGCCTGACATCAGCCACCGCATACGATGCTACCCACGGGTACTCAGATCAATACATTATGGAAGTGGACGTCTGTAACCAGATCGCGGCCGAGGCAGGCCTCCACCCAGATCCAGTGCATTTTTGCAAGTTTCCCCAATCAGACCTGGCAACAGTAAGCATCAATTTGTTGAAAGGCAGTTAGCTGCCTATACTAAGCACGATTAGCCGTTGCTTCACACTTGGCTACTAGAGGCTCTGCTGTGTTTGCATTAGTCTTCTTGTTTGTACTTTTGCCGTAAGTGGCAATTCAATCCAAAAGTTTGATCCTTTACCTGGTTCAGAGTCAAAACCTACTGTGCCACCATGTTGTTCTGCAATTGCTTTGGTTATGACTAAGCCCAAGCCACTGCCGCCCTTGGGGCGGGAATCAGATGAATCAAGCTGCTGAAATTTGCAAAAGAGTTTATTCTGTTTGTCTGTTTCAATACCAGCGCCCTTGTCACTAACTGTAAAACGCAGTCGGTCTTCTCGTCTGTCAACAGTCACTTCTACTGCCGCACCGCTGGGAGAAAATTTTATGGCGTTTGATAGGAGATTCTCTAACATCTGCATGGTTCTATCTTGATCCGCTGTAAAGACACCCTGCCAGTTTAGATGGCTAACCAGAGTAACCCCGGCGCTATCGGCCATGCCTTTCATTTCAGAGAGTGATTGCTCAACTATATAGGCTACGTCTATTTCCCGCAGTTTTAGTTCCAGCATATCGGCATCGATTTTGCGGATGTCTAAAATGTCATTGATTAAGCGAATTAGTCGATCACTTTCTTGCCGCGCAATTCTTACTATGTGTTGGACTTTTTCGCTTAAGGGTCCAACCAGCCCGCCTTCCATAATGCGCAATGAGGCGTGCACAGAAGTTAGCGGCGTGCGCAATTCGTGTGACACCATCGAATAAAACTCTTGAATGTGTTTTTCTTCTTCCTTCTTTTCTGTGATGTCGATGGCGATACCATATACTTCAGCGAGCTTCCCACTTTCATCAAAGCTGGGGTAAGAGCGGCACCACAACCAGTGCCACTTATCATCGGCGCATAGCTGCCGATACTCAACGCTAGAGGGGCCGGCTGCGCTATTTTGGAAGAAACTATAGGCCGCCTCTCTATCACTTTCGTGTATGCCCTTTAAAGGCTTCATTGGGTCCTCAAGCATTTCTTCTGGTGTGCAGTGAAAGAACTTGGCCAGAGCCCTGCTCACCCACTTGATACCATATCCGCCTGGTTGGGTTACCCAGATCATTTCTTCCAGGTTATTGGTGATTTCAGTAAATAACCTATCGCTGGCTTGAAGTTCTTCTTTCATTTGGCAGCGAACAATTCCCAGTGCCATATTTTTGCAGGCAATAGAAAGTGCGGGCACAGCCTTGTCTGAATATTTTGTTTTCTCTAGCATGCCAGTTAGGCCCACCAACTTGCTGCCGACTAATAAGGGCGTAATCAGAAGAGGGGCAAATTTTGGCGGTCTGTTTGCCTGCTTATAGGCAATTTTCAAAAGTATGTGACCGTTGAGGGCAAAGTTTGTCTCTGCAACTGTTAGTCTCTCTATATTAGTCTGGTCAATTTCTAGTCTGGACATGTCCGGTAGGGAGGTTATGTCTCCATACTGACCCCTGAGCTCAAAAATGTTTTGATTATCTATTGGAATCCAAACACCTGCGAATTTGGTACCAAGATGCTGGGCTGTTAGCTTGGCGCATTCCTGTAGCATTTCGTCTAGGTCAGTTGCGCTGCTCACAACTTGGCCGACAAGAGCGGCAAAAGTAGCAATTCGTGCTTCTTCAGTCAGTCGTGTTCTAAAATCCATACGTTCGATAAAAGCTGCTAGCGCGTGGCCAAACGACGATAGTAAGTCAAGCAAATCTCTCTGGCGAGCCAATATTTTGGGAAAGTAAAACTCAACTACTCCTATTACTTTGTCGTCTTTCAAAATTGGAAAACCAAGAGCGGCGTGCAATCCGCTTTTTAGCGCTGCTTCCGCTCTGGGGTAATTTTTGTCAACCACAACATCGGTTATCCAGCAGGGCGATTCTGCTTGCCAGACTCTTCCCGGTAAGCCGATTCCTTTTTTAAAGACCGAACTCAGAGTAGCCTGGTTAAAGGTTTGATCTTTAATTTGGTGAGATACCCAGATAGTATGTGGCTTTATCCATCCGTGTTGTTCGTCGACTAACCAGACTGCACCAAAGGCGAAACTGTAGAGCTCGCCCATGGCCGAGAGTACCCGCAGCGCACCGCTTCTAAAATCTTGCGATTCAGCCAAAGCTTGAGTGATAGCAAGTTGCACCCGGGTGCGGTCTGTTTCGGCTAATCGTTTGGCCACAATCATCATAATGGCCTGAAATGCAATCAGCAATACCAGCACAAATCCTGTGCCGAGAGAGAGAATTAGAGTGTTCTGGGTGGCCCTGAGATGATGGACTTCATGCAGTTTTTTTTCAAACTTCTCTTGCTGTTCTCTAGACTGAGGCTCAGTTTGCAGTTGCTGGAAAATGCGGTCAACTTTTCCATAAAGCATCTGCTGCCTTTCAAAAATGGTGGCAGCAGTAAAAACTGTTGCAGCGATAAGCAGCGAACCAAAACCTAATGCCAGTGCTGTTAGCAGCTTCGGCTTACGCATCTATTTCACACGTTGAGTATTAGCATGAGACAGTACCCGTTCAATCTCTTCAACAAGAGTAATTGGATCAAATGGTTTTGTGATTACACCGTCTGCTCCAAGATCGCAGAATTGACTTATGTCATCAGGTTGAATTTTTGCAGTGATAAAAATGATATAGGTGGAGCTTAGTGCTTCGATTTCGCGAAGCTTGCCATAGGTGGTTCGGCCATCCATGCCTGGCATCATGGCGTCGAGAAGGATTAAATCGGGCTTGAAAGTTTTGACTAAATCAAGTGCTTGAGCACCCGATGATGCTTCCATCACATTCCAGTCGGTAAGCTCGTCTAAAGCAAGTTTAGTCAAGAAAGTAATATTGGTATCGTCATCAACCAAAATTACATTCTTGATCGCATCTACGTGCCTCATTGATGCGAAAACCTCCGAAAGTTTCCTGTAATGTTGGCAGGATTAATCGGTTGCTTGCTAATAGCGAGCCGTTCCATGGCACAGGCTATCAGCGAGTCAAGAGTGAGACCGTCTGTGCCAGCATCGGCTTCAGCAACATTGAGGATAATTTGGAAATGCTCTCCGGTTGTGCGTGTGAAGATGCGGTTCGATACTTCCTCTTTTAATAGTGCTACTGCACCGCTAGTGGTAGCGCTGCTCTCGCCTTTGAAGACAACAGAAAATTCACCGTTCTTTAAGATGCCGCGAACGTCGCTGGTGCGGAAGCGCAGTGAAAGCAACTCTCCCACTTCAGCTAAAACCTGCTGCTTTGTATACTCTCCGTGAATATCGTCGAGTTCATAGAGATTGTCTACTGCTATTACGGCCAGCGATGCAGCCGTGTTGTTCTCATTGCATTCTTGCAATAGACGCTGCGCTTGTTTTTCAAAGTGCTCCCATTCCAGCACCCCTGTTATATCATCCAGATCGCCATGCTTTTCCATTTTCGCCTGGGCTAAGTGCGCTTTTACTCGAGCTAATAACTCCTCTGGCACAACAGGTTTACCAAGGAAGTCATTGCCGCCGGCCTGAAATGAAGCACTGCGAGTATCCATGTCGTTTTTAACTGTCAGAAAGACAATAGGCAAATGACTCCAGCTTCTATGTCCGCGTAGCATGCGGCAAACTTCATAACCGCTCAGTCCAGGCATCATGACGTCAAGTAAGACTAAATCTGGCTGGAAGCTTTCTAATGCTTCTAGAATATGGATTGGTTCGTTCAAGGCCTGGACCGCAAAACCGTCTTGGCTTAAGACACAGCTTAAGAAGAAAGTCAGCATGGGATCATCATCGACACAGAGAATTCGCTGCTTCCTGTGCCTAAACGCATCGCTCAATGCTTTAACAGAGTCATCGAGCGCTTCAACTTTAACGGGAGGCTCAAGCAGTCCAGCGCAGCCGGTGTAAATTAGTGCCGAAATATTCGAATATTGGGTAGGATCAGCGATGAATACAAATGGCATTTGCTTGCACTGGCGAATTGAGCGCAAGTTTTTTGTCAGAGAGGCTATTAGGCCGCTAGAATCTGGATCTAAACTAAGATCAATTACGGCCAAATCAAAGGGCATAGAGTTGGCTCTAGTTATGGCACCAGCGGCGCTATTGACCACGTGAACATCAATATTGAATGCGGTTGAATGGGCAATAATTGAGCGATAAGAGTCGTCTGGAGAAATTAATAGAAGTGAAATTGCTCTCTCTTCTTCACTAGCTAGTGACTTGGCACTTTTCTGGGCCAGAGAGTCGACTATTTCTTGGCCGTCTTTCAAAAGACGATCTATCTCTGCCCAGTAAATACTCATTTCTTCTTTGCTGCACGATGGATCGATACATTTGAGAAAACTTTCAATGTGAGCAGCGCTTTCAGAAATGTGCGTAAGACTGTAGGAACCAGCCGTGCCTTTCAATTTGTGAGAGGTCTCGCGGGCGAATTCTAATAGTGAATTATCGCTAGAATCTTCATTGTTGTGGGCTGCAGCTACTTGTTGCACTAAATCTTGCCAAATTGCAGGAATCAGCGCTAGATACTGCTCTCTGGCAACATGCACAGCTTTGTGCGTTCTCACTTTTCTTTTAATCTGGTTAAGCTCCTCTAGAGCTTCTTTATCACTGCTTGAAGCCGCAATTAGTCGATCTATTTGTTGCAGGCTTTCATCATAATTTCCTTGCTCAACTAATTTTGAAAAGTCGAGCTTGGTAAGCGAATCAAGAGTAGTGGCTTTCTCGATAGAAGCAGTTGTTTGAGGTTCAGACGACATTAGATCTTCAATAGCCTGGAGGAACAATTGTGGATCTATGGGTTTGCGAAAAATCAGAGACACTTTCAAGATATTTCGCAGCCAGTTGAAGGTTTTTGCATCGCACCAGGTAGCTGAGACAAAGAGGATTGGCAGATTGTTGCCGCTCTCTCTAAGT
>CALRJJ020000276.1:0-6730 GCA_943367505.1 Flavobacterium psychrophilum
ACTACCATGAGCTATCTCACCCAGATGCTTGTGCTTGCCGTTCAGAACTTCCTTTCGGCAGCTTCAGGCATGGCCGTTTTGATCGCTCTAACAAGGGCATTCAGTCGCCAGCAGACTGAGACAATTGGTAATTTCTTTGTCGACTTGACTCGTTCTGTCATTTTTATTCTGCTGCCTTTGTCTACTGTACTGGCAATTTTTCTGGTGTCGCAAGGAGTGGTGCAGACCTTCAGCGGATACGTTGAATACAAGCCATTGGAGCAGATGGTAGAGGCAGCCGTTCCGCCTTCTCCTTCTCCTTCGAGCGCTGCGCCGACGGTCTATAAAATAGCCAGAGGACCAGCTGCTTCCCAAATTGCTATCAAACAGCTTGGCACCAATGGTGGAGGCTTCTTCAATGTCAACTCTAGCCATCCGCTGGAAAATCCAACACCGCTTTCTAACTTAATTGAGATGCTGGCAATTCTTTTAATACCAGTAGCTCTCTGCCAGACCTTTGGCAAAATGGTTGGTAGCTCTCGAAATGGTATGGCTCTGTTAGCCGCCATGACGACCATATTTGTTGCCTGCTTGGCTCTTTGTTACATGCCTGAGCAGGCAGGAAATCCGGCTTTTACCGCCATGGGCATTGAGCAAAATGCTTCGGCTGAGAGTAGTGGTGGCAATATGGAAGGCAAAGAAGTGCGATTCGGTGTCGCTAATTCGGCACTATGGGCAGTTGCAACTACAGCTGCTTCCAATGGCTCTGTTAATAGCATGCACGACTCCTTTATTCCCCTGGCCGGACTCTCACCAATGCTGCTTATGCAGCTGGGAGAAGTCGTATACGGTGGTGTGGGCTCGGGCCTCTATGGCATGTTGATTTTTGCCGTTATCACTGTCTTTATTGCCGGTTTAATGGTTGGTCGTACTCCTGAATATTTAGGCAAGAAAATAGAAGCCTTTGAGATGAAAATGTCTTCTCTGGTGATTCTCTTCCCGCCCATGGCTGTTCTATTGGGTACGGCACTGGCTGTCTCTCTTAAAGATGGTACGGCTGGTGTACTCAATGGCGGAGCCCATGGATTCAGTGAAATTCTCTATGCTTTTTCCTCGGCATCAAATAATAACGGCAGTGCTTTTGCCGGACTTAGTGCCAATACTCCTTTCTATAACTATGCCCTGGGAGTGGCTATGTTCGTAGGCCGCTACGCCCTGGCCGTTCCAGTTCTGGCCTTAGCAGGTTCATTGGTGCGGAAAAAGAAAGTTCCCGTCAGTGCTGGAACAATGCAAACTGACAATTGGCTGTTTGTTCTACTGCTTGTGGGAGTGGTCGTGATTTTTGGCGGATTGACTTTTGTTCCAGCCTTAGCGCTTGGACCGATCGTAGAACAGCTTCAGATGATATTTACAAAGTGATGATTCAAACAAAAAATAATTCCAAATCTATTCTTGACTCAGCAATTTTACGGAAGGCTGTAATAGATTCCTTCCTCAAATTAGATCCGCGAGTTCAAGCTCGCAATCCAGTGATGTTCGTGGTCGAGCTGGGCAGTGTCATTACCACGCTCCTTTTCTTTGCTGCACTTTCTCATCCTGGTGAAGCCGCTCCGGCATTTATATTTTCAATATCAATTTGGCTCTGGATTACAGTACTTTTTGCTAATTTCGCTGAATCTATGGCCGAAGGTAGAGGCAAGGCGCAAGCAGATTCTCTGAGGAAGTCGCGCAAAGATGTTATGGCTAAGAAGTTGGCTGAAGCTTCATTGAAATCAGCTATTACTTCCGTTTCTGCCAGCGAGCTGAGAAAGGGCGATATCGTTCTGGTGGAGGCCGCCGATACGATTCCTTGCGACGGTGAAGTGATTGAAGGTGTGGCCTCTGTGGACGAGAGTGCCATTACTGGGGAGAGTGCTCCAGTGATTCGAGAAAGTGGAGGCGATCGCAGTGCCGTTACTGGTGGCACTCGTGTGTTATCAGATTGGCTGATTGTGAGAATTTCAGCTAATCCGGGAGAGACATTTCTTGACCGTATGATTTCGATGGTCGAGGGTGCCAAGCGCCAAAAAACTCCTAACGAAATTGCTCTGAATATTTTGTTGGCGGCATTGACTCTAGTTTTCTTACTGGTCACTTTTACGCTCTATCCCTTTTCTAGTTATAGTGCCAACGTCTCCCACGGTCAGCCAGTTTCACTTACTGTTTTGGTCGCCCTCCTCGTCTGTCTAATTCCTACTACCATTGGTGGCTTGCTTTCTGCTATTGGTATTGCTGGCATGGACCGCTTGATCAAAGCCAATGTCATTGCCATGTCGGGACGTGCCGTCGAGGCTGCTGGCGATGTGGATATGTTGCTACTCGATAAGACTGGCACAATCACTATGGGAAATAGACAAGCGACATTGTTTGTTGCTGCTAAGGGTGTCTCCGAGTCGGAGCTTGTCGATGCCGCTCAGATCTCTTCTCTTGCCGATGAGACGCCGGAAGGCAGAAGTATAGTGGTTTTAGCTAAGGAGCGATTTTCCATCCGCGAGCGCAACATGCAAGAGCTTGACGCTGAGTTCGTTCCATTTTCTGCCCAGACAAGAATGAGTGGTGTTAATTTTGATGGTCGTGAGATTCGCAAAGGTGCCGCTGACGCCGTGGAAGCCTATGTTCTTGATCAGGGCGGTAGCTATCCCGAAGAGGTGCGCGAAGCTGTCGATAATATTGCTCGCAACGGCGGCACACCGCTAGTAGTATCAGACCGGGGGCGGGTGCTGGGAGCTGTCCAGCTCAAAGATATCGTTAAGGGTGGCATTAAGGAGCGCTTTGCTGCTCTGCGGGCTATGGGTATTAAGACCGTTATGATTACCGGTGATAATCCCCTTACCGCAGCTGCCATTGCCGCCGAGGCCGGGGTGGATGATTATCTGGCCCAGGCTACACCTGAGGAGAAGTTGCGCCTGATTCGCGAGGCTCAGGCGGGCGGTCGGCTGGTAGCTATGACCGGGGATGGCACTAATGATGCTCCTGCTTTAGCCCAGGCTGACGTTGCTGTGGCCATGAATACGGGGACACAGGCTGCCAAAGAGGCCTGTAATATGGTCGATCTCGATTCAAGTCCAACTAAGTTGATTGAGATTGTTGAGATTGGCAAGCAGCTATTGATGACTCGTGGAGCGCTGACGACTTTTAGTATCGCCAATGATGTCGCCAAATATTTCGCTATTATCCCGGCCGCATTTGCTACGACTTATCCGGTCCTCAACAAACTCAATGTTATGCAGCTGCAGTCGCCACAAAGTGCTGTGTTATCGGCGGTTATATTCAATGCTCTGGTTATTCTATTTCTTTTGCCGCTAGCTTTAAAGGGAGTTCGTTATCGCGCGGTTGGTGCTTCTATTCTGTTGCGCGACAACTTGCTCATATACGGACTAGGTGGCATTGTTGCTCCATTTATAGGTATCAAGTTGATTGACATGCTGTTAATTGGCTTGCGCTTGGTTTAGGTATTGACGCTGGTTTAAATATTGAAGCAGTATTACAGAGAGGATGGAAGCCGATCATGTCAGCCCAGGAACCAAAAGCTAAGTCAACCATAGCCTCGCCTGAGTCGGCAATGCCAGACTCTGCAATGCCAGACTCTGCAATGCCAGACTCGGCAATGCCAGACTCGGCAATGCCAGACTCAAATGGTCGGGTGGCCCAGGCAGCGGCCCCGCAGCCCATCATCAAATCGGCGTTCATACTGTTTGCTATATTTACAGTGTTTACCGGGCTAGCCTATCCGGCTCTTGTTACTGCTGTTGCCCATTTGGTCTTTCCTCATCAGGCTGAGGGAAGTTTAGTTTATGCACCACTGCCAATATCAAACCCTGCTGTCCTGCATAAACAAGTTTCTGGCCAGGACAGCTCGCACATGGATGGTGCACCATTGGCTGATTCGCAGGTGATTGGTTCGCGTTTAGTTGGACAAGCTTTTACTGCGCCACAGTATTTTTGGCCTCGGCCCTCGGCGACTAGCCCGGCTTACAATGCCGCCGCGTCTTCTGGCTCAAATTTGGGGCCGACTAATCCAGATTTCTTGGCTACAGTGGCAAAGCGAGTAGAGTTCTGGCGTGCCCAATCTCGAAAAGAATCATCGCCAGCTAGCTCTGACCGTGTGGGTATAGCCGCCGATAACAACATAGCTTCTGCCAGTATTTCAGAGAAAATTCCAGTGGATATAGTCACCGCTTCAGCTAGTGGTTTAGATCCAGATATCAGCCCCGCAGCTGCTCGCCTACAAATTAATCGTGTGGCCAAAGCCCGCACTCTGGCACCCGAGCAAGTGGGTAAATTGGTAGCTGAGCATACAAAGGGTAGAGATTTGGGCTTACTTGGTGACCCTCGCGTTAATGTTTTGGAGCTAAATTTAGCCCTCGATCAGTTGACTGAAAAGATGTGAGCCATGAACGACTCTCGCCCCGATCCCAGTTTATTGTTGACCCGACTTCGAGAAGAGGAGGGCACGGGGCGTGGACATCTGAAAATATTTTTTGGTGCTTCAGCCGGTGTTGGTAAAACCTACTCGATGCTCCAGGCTGCCGGCAAGCTAAAAGACGAGGGGGTCGATGTCGTTGTTGGTTGCGCTGAGACTCATGGTCGAGCCGAGACTGCCTTACTGCTTGAGCACTTAGAGATTTTGCCACGAGTCTCGGTGGAGTATCGTGGAACGACTCTAGCCGAATTTGATATTGATGCCGCCCTGGCGCGCAAGCCGCAGCTAATACTTGTGGATGAATTGGCCCATAGTAATGCTCCCGGCTCAAGGCATGCGAAACGTTGGCAGGATGTCCAGGAGCTTATTGAGGCTGGCATCGATGTCTTTTCAACTTTGAACGTGCAGCATATTGAGAGTCTGCATGATGTTGTTTCTCAAATCACTGGTGTGTTTGTTCAGGAGCGTATTCCTGATTCATTACTAGAGAGTGCTGCCGAGTTTGAGCTCGTGGATTTACCTCCCGATGAGTTAATTCAGCGCCTTCGGGATGGCAAAATTTATGTCAGCGAACGGGCGGAGTCTGCACTAAATAATTTCTTTCGTAAAGGCAATCTAATTGCCTTGCGTGAGCTGGCATTGCGATATACAGCAGAACACGTCGATAGTGAGATGTTGCGTTATCGCCATGCTCATCAAATTGTTGAGCCTTGGCCTACGACCGAAAGGATATTGGTTTGTGTCAGCAATAGCCCACTTTCAATTCGGCTTGTTCGTGCTTCAAAGCGCATGGCCGTTGCTTTGAAGGCAAAATGGTATGTGGCCTTTGTTGAAACACCAAGTTATTTAGCTTTGCCTGATAGTGAAAAGGCTCGTGTGCTCCAGACCCTTCGTTTGGCTGAGCAGCTTGGCGCTGAGACTTTAGAGCTAAGCGGTGAGAATGTCAGTGAAGAGTTAGTACGCTGGGCCCATAGCAACAATGTTACTAAAATTGTCATTGGCAAACCAGCTCAGCCTCGCTGGCTAGAAGTGCTGCGTGGATCAATTGTTGACGAAATAGTACGCAAAAGCGGCATGATAGACGTGTATGTAATTACTGGTGATGCCGATGCTGCAGCCGCACCTTGGGTAAAAAAAGTGCGATCTACTCGCCGCCCTAAAGACTATCTGGGCTCGTCTGCGATCGTTGCTTTGTGCACAGTTATAGCAGCTGTCATGACTGGACATTTCGAACCATCGAATGTGATCATGGTGTACATGCTCGGCATTGTTATTGTCGCGAGTCAGTATGGTCGTGGACCAGCTGTTTTTGCATCAGTTATTAGTGTCGCCAGTTTCGATTTCTTTTTCGTACCTCCTTTCTTGACCTTCGCTGTTTCTGATACTCAGTATCTGGTTACTTTTGCTGTTATGTTAACGATTGCACTTGTTATCAGTACACTGACTGCTCGCATTCGACAGCAGGCGCAGTCTGCCCGTTTGCGTGAGAGCCGCACGGCTTCGCTTTACTTGATGAGCCGGGAATTATCGTCAACACTCAATCTTGACGACCTAATTACCATTGGCTTACGCCATGTTGTAGAGGTCTTTGATAGTAAGGTGGCAATATATTTGCCTAATTTCGAGGGCGTCTTACAGGTACGCATACCTCTTGAAGGTCTTGATGCTGGCGTGGCAGTTTGGGCATTCAAGAATAAACAGCCTGCTGGTCTTAGCACCAGTACACTTCCGGCAGCAAGTGCGTTGTATGTGCCGCTCTTTGGAGCGAAGGCAGTAATCGGAGTTTTGGCGATTCGGCCCTCTGATCTCGATCGCTTTCTTGCGCCTGAGCAGTTGCATTTGCTTGAGACTTTTGGCAATCAAATAGCCATAGCCCTTGAGCGCGCGCAGTTGGCCGATGACAACGAACGTGCTCGATTGCAGGTCAAAGCCGAGCAATTGAGAAATAGTTTGCTCAGTTCTGTGTCCCATGATCTGCGTACTCCTCTTTCCACTATAACTGGTGCTGCAAGCACCATTGTGGAAGGCTCCGCTAGTCTGACTGTGGAGAAATGTAGGGATATGGCTGCTGAAATTTTTCATGAGTCTGAACGATTAAATAGGCTGGTTGGAAATTTGCTAGATATGACCAAGGTGCAATCTGGCAATCTTAAGGTACGAAAAGAGTGGTGCCCAATTGATGAAATAATTGGCGCTGCCCTTAGCTATGTCGATGATCGATTAAACGACAGGCACGTGCGCATTCTCATTCCGTCCGATTTGCCATTGATTCCAGTCGATTCAATTCTT
>CALRJJ020000277.1:0-6722 GCA_943367505.1 Flavobacterium psychrophilum
AACTGGTTTCTTCGAACCTGGATCAACGTACAAGTACAGTTTGCTTGCACCTTTAGGGGCAGCTGCTCCAGTGAGAGTGAGAGGGAAGTTGCTGTCACCCAAGGCGGCCTCAACATCAGCTTGAGTCACGGTTGGTTCTACTTGTTGCATACGCTTGGTCATCATGTCGATGATGCTGCTAGCGTCGCATGTGGTGCTGCCACCGCCTCCAGGGGCATTCAACTGTTTGAGGTAGGTAAGGGTTGTACTTACGTTCATGAAGTTGATTGGGCTGCCACCGGTGTAAGGCTTACCAGAACCAGTTGCTCCCGATTTTTCAACTTGTGAACCGTTGGTAGGCCAAGCCTTGAGACCTGATGGCTTGTTACCCATGTTGCTGGCATAGCTCGTACCGACAGTGGCGCAGAACCGACCGCCTTTACGACCGTTGATTTGTTGCAGCAAGTCAGCCTTCATGTACTCAACGTTGCTGAAACCACCAGATTGAGTGTTAGCGGAGGAGGTGGTGCCACGACCGTAGTTATCCATCCAAGCGGCGATGTTTCCAGCACATGGTACTTGCTGAGGGTGAGTGCCTTTGTCCATTCTGTCATCGTACATTGTGTAGAAGCAGTTCTGACCACCACTGCTCTTGCCGAGTGCAACCAAGTCTGCGAAGCTGGCCCATTGGCCGTGAGGAAGACTCATGCCATCTGTAGCGCGGAGGTCGTGTGGGGCTGGGCCCTGGCCAACGAGAGTTCCTGGTTTGAGATAGCTAGCTAGGTTCTCTTGCTCCCAGATGTAAGGGTCACCTGCTCCGTAGTTCGGTCCGGATTCGTCAGTGACGTTGTTGACACGGGGGTTGCCCATGGCGTCATTCACTTGAACGCCTGCGCTATCTAGAATAGGGCTGCCTTTTGGATGCTTGCCCATTGTCGGTACATACTTCGCCCAAGCAATCTGAGCATTGGTTACATCTGATTGGTTGGTGGAGAATACAGCTGACCCGCCGTTGGCACCAGTACCGCTACCACCATAGTTGGCGGTGTAGATACCAGAGCTTGGTGGATAAAGTTCATTGTTGAAAATGTCTTTGTCGCCGTTGCTGACTGGGTTTACGATGGCACCGTTTGCCAATTCAGCATCATCACCGTTTTTGATGCGGACGAATCCTCTAGGGATAACTGCAGCGAACTCCTTGTTGATAACGCCTACGATAGCGCAAGCAACTGAGGTACCCATGGCAGCAGATTTGCCTTCAAGGGCTTGGGAGTTAGTGCGGAAAGCATTCGGCGGAGTGTCTGTATCAACAGCAGCAGTTACGAATTGACCATGGTCAACCAAGTGGGGCTTGGTTTGTGGCAATACTGGAACACCATATAAGAATGTAGGGTTGCCGTTGACGTTGAAGGGAGTGTAACCAGCTAGGTACTTAGCTGTAGGATCGCCTTTTGCTGTTTGCGATGACAGCGGAGGAGCCCATCCACCTAAAGCATCTAAAGTGTTTTTGGCAAAGTAGACGTTAGTTGAGCTGCCGGTTTTCATGTAACCGGTGCTAACTGTACCAACTAGCTTGACAGCTGGGCCATCCCACATTTTTGTGTTGTTCTGGCTGGCGATGCTAGAAAAGTCTCCGGCAAAGTTAGGCTCTGTAGCCAAATTATTTTTGAGGGCTAAGCCGATTGTTCTGACGTCAGCTCTCAGTGAGTTGGCGTGGCCGATGGCTGCGCCGCCTAGAGTTTCTGCGTTCTTACCTACAATCAGTGCTTGAGCAACAAGGCGGTTGTAAGTGACGAGGTCAACTTTGCTGTCTTTTGGCTCTGTTAACTCGCCGAACTCATCAATGAGACCGCCGGTTAGTGGAACAGCACCTCTTCTGACGGCTTGTTTAGCCACATTCAAGACACCGGCATCGGTAGCGTTGGCGACTTCTCTGCCACCACCAATGATTTTGGAGAGGAAGAAGAATCCGACCCCCACTAGAATTACGAGGAATACGCACGCCGCTACTAGTCCTAGCGTGGCCCCTCGTTGTCGTCGAAGTTTCATAATTTGCTGTCCTCCTGGAGCCGACTCGTCGGCTTTGTTGAGTATTGCCCGGAGACTTATTCGTCTTTGGCGCTGAAGATTAGTCGAGGTTGCCTGGACTGGAACGGAATGAAATGGATTAGTAATCTCTCTATATTATTGTCGTCTAATGTTTGACGGTCGTCAAGATGAGGCGAAAGTTAGACTATTTATCCATAGCGCCTGACAATTGGAGCATCTCCAAGCTTTGGCTTCTATCTATATTCCCAATTAATCTGGAAATTATATATTAAATTAGCGTGACTTAATAAAAGCCCAGAAAGCTAGGTATGCTTTTCTGGGCTTGGCTTTTGGGGGAATTAATGGCGTTTTTGCTCGGCGAATATTAACTTCCGTCAATGAAATCAAGAGGTTTTATGTGTAGGAGTTAATGATTCTGAGGCTAAAGAGACCGAAGTTATGCCAGCCACCACTAGCCAGAACAAAAACTGTACCTGGGGGCGATAAAAGACTGTGTCTACTAAACCCTGCACAATTAGACCTGTCAGTGCTGCCGTTAGGCCCAGGGCAATCCAGCGAAGATTGGGATTTTGCCAGAAAGTTAGATGAGCCCTGGCGTAAAGGCTTACGGTCAATAAGAACGATGAGAGCAGGCCCAGTAGGCCGCATTCCACACCAATCTCCAGGGGCACGCAATAAGTACCAAGGGCGTCAAATCCGCTCTTCATATATAGACCGTAGGCTAGAGGGAAAGTTGAGTTACCAGGCCCGACACCAAACCACCAGTTGTCCATAAACATTTTGGCCGAGGCGCGCCAAACATAAATTCGGTAAGCATTAGAACTATGTTCTGAGCCAGCAAAGATAGAAAGAATGCGGCTTTCAAAACTGGGAAATTTGAAGTGCACCAAAAGTGCAGCGGCCACGGCACTCACCAGCAGAGCTAAAACAATCGGCGCTATAAGCTTCTTGTGTTTTGCCACCACATAGAAAAATAAGGCTGCGACAATGACAGCGGCCATTCCACCAAGGGCGAGAAAGGCTCCTCGGCTACCAGTCAGCACTGTCGCCAAAGCAATGGTTAGTGCCATGCCCAAACAAACTAGTGCCGCCAGCAATCTTATATATGTATTCTTTAGCCAGCCTACCTTTTCATTCCAGCAGTTGACTGCAAGAGCCAGTGCTAGTGGGAAGAGCGGAATTAGATAGCCCGCCAATAAGTTGGGATTACCGAGGGTGGAATAAATGCGAGTGCCTTTCGACTCGACTGTTGGGTCTTCCCAAGTTGCCAGTGGTGCTACCCCGATCTTGTACTGGTATAGACCATATAAGCTGACAACAAAACCAGCCAAAACAGCAGACAGAATTAGTTTGTTTAGCCTTTTAGGCTTGCTCAAAATACTAGTGAGCAAAAAGTAGTTAATGATATAGACAGCGACTTTGCTCAATCCTTTTATGCTCTGCACCAGATAGTGCGACGAGAAGGTGGCAATAATGTTGGCCGCTAAGTAGGCCAGAACAATTCCATCAATCGCAGAGAATTGCCTCTCCTCCTTGCCTCCAGCCAACCTGCCGACTATCCACAACAACATCGCTGCCGTTGAAAGAAGAGCTAAGGCGCCTTTGTCGTTAGCAAATTGCGGTAGGGCAAGCACGAGAAAGAGCAGACAGCTTAAGGCAAAGGCCAGTTGCTGCAAGGTGGTGCCAGCATTGCTTATGGCACTTTGAGCAAAATTTTGCCTGATACGATTGAATAAAGCGACCAACCAGCCAAGCAGAGCTGAGTTGCTTAGTGCTTGGCCCCAAGTTTTGTCTAGAGCGGAGAAACTAAAAAAAGAAGCAAGTTGAGTAAGCATTATTTAGAGTGCCTGATTGATGTCTACCACCACCCCTTGCACTCTATATTTGAAGGCCTCAAGCTCGATCTGATTGCCCAATTTAATTTTGTTGCCGCGAATGACATAACCGTCATCGGTAGCATCTGCTTCATCTTGCACAGTGACATAAAAATCGTGGGCGATGCTGTTGGCTGGGTCAGGAAAAGCCATGGCTTTCTTGCCGTCGGGGCTCAAGAACGCTACTTGCTTCTGTTGATGGTCAACTTTAACAATGGTCATCGGCGGCTGAACTGGTTGGTTGCGAATGGTTATCGAGCTTTTGTCGCCTACCTTAAATAGATTGATGTCTTTGGTTTTCAAACCGGTGATGAAGACCTCAATATTGACCTTGTGAGTGCCTCTGATTACTTGATTAACCCCAGCATGTCCGGCTTTTGCCAGGCCAAAGCCAGCAGCGGAAAGTAAGGTCACAACTACTAAACCGTAGTCGAGTATATTCAATCTGCGCTTACTCGATATCTTTGATTCAGCTGTGTGCATTGTCGTGGGCCCTCTGACTAGTCGCAGACCATAATACTAGAATCAAAAGCTAAGAGCTTAAGGTCTAGCCTTCGCTAGTCGAGTCACTGGTTTTGTCAGCAGATGCTTTCTTCTTGGCTGGCTTCGGTGGTTCATCTTTTTCAAAGAAAATTGAGACTGCCCCGGTAACCCGCCGAACCAGGCGAACTTTCTCAAATTCGATTTCTTCACCGTACTCAAGCTCGTCTTGGGCTTTCTCTTTGAGCAAAGTGATTAAGAATGCCCTGTCTTGCTCCGAAAGCTGGACGGCCCCAACGTGGTTGTCGTTGGCGATCTTAAGCAGTTGCATTGTCGACATGTCAGGGGCGATAGCTGTCATTTTGACTACTTCGGAGCCTTAGGCGAGAGAAAGCACTGCCAATTGTACTCATTAGCCTTCGACATGAGATCAATAAAGTTTTTTCGGAAAAGCATGGGGTTTCTACGAAAAGCCTTGTCGAAGAATTCGCTAATGTCGATAGACCTATGCACGCGAGGGCGACACCCCAAATTTCTAGAGGAATTACTAATCATGGCGATCGAAAACAACGAAATCGAAGTTAGCAAAGTTGAGTCTACCCACAACCACAAGTTTCACCAAGAATTGCAGGCCGAACCAATGTCAGATACCAGGTCAGAAGCAGCATCTGAAAAGAATAATCCTGAAGCAATGCGTATTCGCGAAATGCTTGCAGCTAACGAACTGATGATTGAACAAATCAAAGCTCATGCCTTTCAGGTTGCTGACAGAGCTTGCGAAAGTATTGAAAGACTACCGTTTCATGTTCAACGCGAATTTATGACCTCAATTTCTAAGTTCAACGAACCTACAGACCTCGTCTACAACAGAGTTAGAGCTAACTATGAGAAATCACAGAACGCTTAATGGTCTAACTTGATAGTCTCAGTCGTATCAATAAATCTTCGAGTGCTGGCTTAAGGTCATGGCTAATTGGCAGTTTTGAAATGGCAGTTTCCTCTTCTAGAATCTTGCGCAGGCGCTGGTATTCGCCCCCATAGAATTTAATATCGTTGTTCGGTAAGGTCGCTTTTTCTCGCGAATTAGCTTTGTAGTTGATTAGTTCTTCAATGTATGAAAGTTTGAATTGTTGGTTGAGAATGCCCAAATTAGCTTCTATTTGACCAGTGCGCATCAAGTGGATGCCGGTCAGAAGAACGCGGAATACATAAAGCAATGGCTTAACCTTCTTAGTTTCAAGGTTTTCGAAGAGCTTCCATTGATTTGCTGAAAATCCTAAATAATGGTGACTGTGATGGACAGTAATACAGCCCTTCCCAAGCTCTTTCAGTTCATCCTGCACTTCAAACCCAATCAATTTTGCAATCGGTAGTATATGTGCTCCCCTTAGATCGAAGTCAGAGTCTGGAGAAGAGAATCCATATAAGTGTGCTCCACTGACTGTGGCAAACAAAAGTTTGTAAGGATGGTTATTGACTGCAGCTGATAGTTCCGCTGGATACTGCATGGTTCCATTCAATCCTTTGTCATTTCACGACGGGCGCGGATGAGAAAATCGTTGGTCCACTCATAATCGGGTCGCTCTGGTAATTTTGTTTGATCAAAAGCCTGAGCAAATTGTGAATGTAGTTCTAGACGCCAACTATTCACTTCTTCCCATGAGGTCTGGCCATTGCGAATAGCCAATAAGCGCTCGCGATGGCTGTCAATTTTTACAGGAACCAAGCCTTCCTTCAATATGGTAATGCCGGATGAAAGCAAGCGCACAAGATGCATTACGTGCTTCCATTTAAGTTCGCCATGGGCTCGCAAGTCAGTTTCTAACTTCTTAAATTGCGAAAGAATGTAGCCGTTGTAAGTTTGATAAACAAGTTTGGAGAGCAGCCGCGAACGCTCATGCAGCAGCTCTTGGGCTATTGGTGAGGCTTCTTCAACCAGAGGAGTGTAGAGGCATTCAAGCACATTGGGGTTGGCTTTGAGCGCTAAGATCAAAAATTTCTGTAGTTCCCAGAAACACTCTTGATTTTCCTCATTCTCGATTTGCTCTGGCAGCCCATAGAGTGACCAGTGGAGATCGGCTGGCGGCAAGTAAATTCCGCGCCTATCTGTATCTGAACCTTCGACGTCGAGTCCATATGCCCTGGAGCCAACAACGCAGCGGTAAATGACATACTGGCTCAAGTCAGCGTCATCTTCTAAACTCTGAGGGCGATCAAAATTGAGGCTCTGTACCTGTTTGCGAATGGCTATTTCTTGGCGGTGCAGGCCGATTTGACCGCCATCAGGAAATTGAATCAAGTAGGCATGGGTACTATCACTGGGGCTTTTAATTATTTTGC
>CALRJJ020000278.1:0-6706 GCA_943367505.1 Flavobacterium psychrophilum
GCTGGAGAATCGCGACCACTAATCAAGCCGGTTTTGATACCTCTCCAGTGCAGCATATGAAAGCCAAGACCGTCTTGCGAATTGAACCCCTTAAATTCGGTCGCTTTGCCATCGGGTCCAGGAAAGTAAAAGAGCTTGCCATCGGTTAATACACCATCGACATCCATTAAAATCAACTTGATTTTCGCGGCGCGATTTTTCACGTCATCGCTTACTTTAGAATCGCTCGCTGCAATAAGTATTTCGTCGCTTTCAGGGGGCTGCATAAGTTAATCTCCGATTTGCCCTTCATTTTAGCGAGTTCTTGCATTGAAGTTCTAAGCTATGGATAAATTACTATGCAACATTAGTGACAGTCGCCGGCTGCAAAGAGGACGAGTCTCAAAAGACCATGCACAAATCATTTTTTTACTCAGAGTCAGCTCCAAATTCAGAATCAAAATCGCAGCCACCGATGAGCTTCGAAGTTCTAGACATTGAAGCTGTAAGCATCGATGCTGGTAGTGCTCGCAAAGCTGGTGCCGGCGAAAACAATGACGATGCTTCAGTACAAAGAATTACTCTTGCAGCCCCAGAGATTCACACCTGCGATGTACTTGTTGCTGGCGGTGGCATGGGCGGAATAGCAGCAGCTCTTGAGGCGAGCAAGGGCCTAACAACCATACTGACCGAAGAGACAACTTGGCTTGGTGGTCAAATGACCAGCCAAGGAGTCTGCGCTCTGGACGAAAACAAATACGTAGAGAGCACCGGCGCCTGCAAAAGTTATCTCGATATGCGCGAGGCTATTCGCCAGACTTATAGAGATACAGGCAAACTGACAGCAGCGGCAGCCAACGACCCCCTTTTGCATCCTGGCACATCGTGGGTAACCAGACTGGCTTTCGAGCCAGAAATAGCACTTCCTGTGCTCGACAATCTCCTATTACCCGGGGTCAACAGCGGCAAACTAAAAATTATGCAGCGACTCAAAGCTATAGCAGTCGCCCGACAAAGTGCCATTCAAGCAGTACTTTTTGTCGATCTAGATACTGGTGCTTTTCATGAAGTGCAACCGCGCATAGTTATCGATGCCACAGAACTCGGCGACTTACTTAGTCTGGCAAAAATACCTTACAAAACTGGCTCAGACAGCCGCTTAGACACGGGTGAAAACCACGCCCCAGTTGAAGGCGATAGCGAGAATGTGCAAGATTTTGTCTATCCCTTTGTCCTGGAATATCATCCAGGCAAAAGTTTCGTTATTGAAAAACCAGCAGACTATGAGCAGTTTCTCGCCGCTGGCAAATTTTCATTTGATGGCTATCACATGTTCGAAGAAGTAGATGACTTCAGCACAGGCGAAAAGCGGCACTTACTGCCATTCTGGACCTATCGTCGTCTGATCGATAAAGCTCTCTTCCAGCCTGGCACTTATGCCTCAGATGTATCAATGATCAATTGGGACAGCAACGACCTGCGCGACAAAAACATAATAGACAAACCTGCGACCATACAAAGAGACTATTTAGCCCTGGCTAAGAGGCTCAGCTTGGGCTTTCTCTATTGGTTGCAAACAGAGGCCAGTCGCGACCCTGACCAATTAGGCAGTGACAAATCAGGCAAGGGATATCCAGAATTAAAACTGGTAAAAAACATCCTTGGCACCGCCGATGGTTTATCAATGCATCCATATATTCGCGAGGCTCGCAGACTGGTAGCAAAAACAATTGTCTGCGAACAAGATATTGTCGAGTCCTGCAACAGCGGTGCCAGAGCCAGACTCTTCGATGACTCAATAGGCATCGGCTTATACCCGGTAGATATTCATGGCCGCCAGGAAATACCAGGAGCCGCACAAGCAGCCAAGCCCTTCCAAATTCCACTCGGTGCGCTAATCACTGAAAACTGTCCCAACTATATTGCCGCTTGCAAAAATATTGGTGTCACCCATATAACCAATGGCGCCTATCGTCTGCATCCCGTTGAATGGGCAATTGGCACTGCTGCGGGCACGCTGGCAGCTATCTATTTAACTCGCAACCAGTTTGGCGAACAGCAACTACTCTCAGCCAGAGACCTTTTAGCAGTACAACTAGCTTTAACGGTGCCAAGCTGCGGCGCTCCGATCTTCTGGTTTGATGACGTGCCGCCAAGCCACGAACACTTCCAGGCTATTCAGATCATGGCAGTCACAGCTATTATTGAGTGCAATCAATCTAGCCTCAGCTTTGAACCAGAGGAATTGGTTACAGCCAAAGAAGTCGACCAGGCCGTGGCCCGCCTCAGTAAGTACTGTAATAGCCTAAATCAAGATTTGAATCTTAAAATTAAAGTCGGTAGCCAACTCTCCCGGGCCGAACTGGCCGACGTCTTGCTGCGCGCCCTCAAGCTAGCCCTGCATCTTTAAAGACTGTGCAAATGCACATATGAACTGACTGGCAAAATTCATAACATGGTGACATCAACCACCAAGCCAGGAGCGACCAACAATGAGAGCAGATTCTAGCGACAGACAAATTTCTTCCGAATCAACCGACACTGGTAATTTTCGCTCACACTACAGTTCAGAACTACTCTCTCCTGCGCAACAGATTGGCAGAGTATCCGCTCACAGTTGGGCACTGAGAGATGCGGAGCGCGCCTTAATGAACACCAGCGAGAATAATTTTGATGATACGACAAAATATGAGCCAAAAATTTCGCCCAAAAATTCCAATGATTCTTCAGGTTTACCAAAACTAGAGATTCACTTAGACGACAAAATCAATTACTTTGCCGAGCACAGCCTGGTGATCGACAAAGCCAGAAGAATCGCTTTCGACTTTGAACACAACCCCCAGATAGCCAAAGCTGTATGGGGCGGCGGGATGGTGACAATGGCAGCTGCAGCCATAGGCATTGGCTTACTGAAAAACCCGACAGCAGCTGCATACCTAGCCGGAACTGGATCTGAAGCCTTAGGCTTTGGTGCCATCGGCGGCATGGCTGGTGGCTCCGCAATGCAATGGTGGTATACATCGGCGCAGCTTAGAGATCAGCTGCCATCTAGCCGTCTTCCAGAATTTAAAGCAGTAAGAATGTATCAAGAGTAAAACCACAAAATTGCCACAAAAAGCAGCCCCTCAGTCACTTCGAGCGCAAATCGGAGACACCAGGCAACTTTGTTTTCAGCACTGAACTATCTTGGTCATTCAAATACTTATCGAGAAATGCCAAACAATATTGAGTGATCAAATCTTGCTTAACCTTATCGTGATTGAAAGTAGTCCAGCCCAAATGACCCATTTTATCGAACTCAACAAAGTAAGCTGGTGCTCCAGTTTTAGCAAAAGCACCAGCGGATTTCTTAACTGAAGGCGTGATACCAAAATCACGAATGCTACCTTGATACATGACGGGCAGATCAAGACTTGCCAAATTGCCAGAGGCAAGATACGGCTGACAATAAGGAGACATAGCAACAACAGCTTTTACTCCAGGCAGCTTCCAGCTAGGCCAAGCCCCAGCAAGTCCTAGAACTGTGTATCCGCCCAATGAATGACCAGCTAAAGCGACTCGCTTCCAATCTATTAAACTCTCAAAATTGGCATCACAATGAAGGGCACTAACAAGCTTTGCTATGTCATCTCTCCTATCTATGTAGGTTGCATCGCTCCAGGTTTCAGGTTGACGGAAACTCTCTTGGGAGCCGGATTGCGAGCTAGCACGGGAACTGGCTTGGGAGTCGCCATGGGAACCTGTACGAGCTGCGTCTCTATGATTTGGAGCAATAACTAGATAGCCAGCTTGAGCCATGGCTCGCATTAGAAACTCGCTCTGAGTGTTGCGACCATGAAAGCCATGGGAAAATATTACCAGAGGGAACGGACCTCCGCCCTTGGGCTGCCAGACCGCCACATCGAGGCCCGCAATTTTAGCAGTGCTCGCCTGACTTGGAGCGACTACAGAAACAGCCTGCGCTGCGGGCTGGGGGCGAGAAGATAAGGCTGTTTGAGAATCATTTTGCCGGCTCTGTATTCTTTGCAGTAAGCGCTCTCTAAACTGCCCCTGGGCTGAAACAGGCAATACAAGCGAAAGCGAACTCAAAATTACAGCCATGATTAGGCCTGTACAAGCAACTGAAAGAGCTGAAGAGACTCTGGGGCAATGGTCGACTGGAGTACTTTTAAGGGAGCGCATGGTTTTCTCTCAAATCGACAAGAATGCAAACAATACTCATAGACTACAACTACCTACGAAACCTGCGGCCCAAAAGTTTCACTGGATGCAAAGACGAATAAACGGCTCAATCCCGCTTATAATGCTGGAGACCCTGAATATTGCCGCCTAATGACATATCCACAAGAGATAAAGCAAGAGGCAAAGTGGAGGCATAATGCTCACGAAAACAGAAAATCTTTTATCGATTAAAGACGCGGCGGCCATTCTAAACCTCGATAAAAAGTCTGTACGCGAACGATTAATGAACGGCCAATTGCTTGGCGAGAAAAAAATAGTTGGCGATCGTGAAAAATGGTTTGTTCATAGCCACTCAGTCGAAAGCACTTTGGCCAAGCGCCGATCTTCTCAGCCTCAGATTCAGAACCAAACGGCACAGACCAGCCACAGTCATACTAGTCATAACCATTCCGGACAAGCCGATTCAGCACTGCAAATTCTCAATGTAATTACTGCCACCGCCGTTGAAGCCGACTTAGAAAGTAGTCTCAATCAAGAAACTAGCTTACCCATACGTCACAGCGCATCAGAAGTGCTGCGCGGCGAATGGTATCAACAAGAAAAGGCGCGCATCGAAGATTTTATTGAACATGCCATCAGCGAACAAGTACTTCAGCCACTGGTTGATAGGCTCAGCGCCGAAGCCGCCAAACAAATTGCCGCGGCTACCAAAGCAGCCAACGACGAATTGGAAGTTGAACGTCTTAAAGCTAAGCGACTTGAAGAGAGAGTCTTCGAACTGCATGAGGCCAAAGTTGAACTCGAAGTTTCAATGCATCAAGAGATTGAATTGCTTCAACTAGAAAACCAAGCCAGAGAGAACTCAGTGGTGGAACAACTGACTGCCTTGACGCAAAAGCTGGAAGAACTAGAGCGGCCCTGGTGGAAGAGAATCTTCGGCAAATAGTCAGTGTCTTGTGCATAAGTGTATATACAAACGAATATGCCGAAGGTGAAACTGTAGTTCAAGCGCTTGGCTATCATATTAGATATCGATCGCAAGACTAAGAGCAGCCCTTCGAATTGTCAGCAGATATACCAAGTATTTTCATCGGGGGACTTCCAATAGATTTCTGCTCGGATATACTAATTACATAAGCGGTGAGCACCCACCAATAAATAAGTTGAGTGCTTTGAGCCGAGGGGTTAAGTGGAAACGCCAGGTCTGCGCAGACCGGAAACTGTAGTGATAACCCGCTAGCTGTGGATTCTGACTTGAAGCAGCAAGAAATATCGAGCCTACGCAATAGGCAGTCAGACGATAGTGAAAAAGCCACCGCAGATTTATCTGGGTGGCTTTTTTGTCGACCAACAAAACTCTGACTTATCGCATTTTGTAGGTTCCAAAACTGTCATTTTTTCTTCTAAAAATCTGACAGTTTTGGCGAGCTAAAGCAGAAGACCATTGCCTGACTAAATCAAAGCCACAAGTAGCTAACTCAAAGCCACAACTAGCCAAGACAATATCAAGTCAAGCTGAGAGCAAGAACAAAAGCTAGAACGAGAACAAGAACTCCAAATCTTCTTGAGTCAATTCTTTAGCGACACTATCATCGCCACCAATAATCAAATCAGCTAGCTCTTTCTTCTTCTGTTGCAGAGCCAATATCTTCTCTTCAACTGTTCCACGAGTAATCAACTTGTAGTTGAACACGTGGCGAGTCTGGCCGATTCGGTGGGCTCGGTCAGTAGCTTGATTTTCTACTGCTGGGTTCCACCATGGGTCATAGTGAATAACATAGTCAGCACCAGTCAAGTTGAGACCGGTACCACCAGCTTTCAAACTGATCAAGAAAATAGGAATAGACGGTGTCTGGTTGAAGCGCTCGACGCGATCAAGTCTTTCTTTAGCCGGTGTTTGGCCATCAAGATATTCGTAGGTATATCCTGCCTTCTCCAATTCTTTGCGAATGATGCCAAGCATTTCCACAAACTGGCTGAAGATCAAGATCTTGTGGCCTTCGTCGACGACTTCGCCAATCATAGCTAACAGAGCATCAAGCTTGGCCGACTGATCGGTTGCTTTCTCGCGGTTTTTCAACAGACGGGGATCACAACAAACTTGGCGCAGACGCAGAAGCTCCGCAAGAATTGAAATAGATGACCGTTTAATACCGCGAGAAGCCACTTCGTTAAAGACGCGCTGACGACATTCGTCGAGCACATCAAGATAAAGCGAACGCTGCTCATCATCAAACTCACAGAGTTGAATAATATCTGTTCTGTCGGGCAAATCTTTTTCTACCTGACTCTTCAAACGGCGCAAAATGAAGGGATGAACTGTCTTGCGCAGTTTCATACCAGCGCCATCCAAGCCAGCTTCAATCGGTCTTTCAAAGACTTCGTTGAAGTCTTTGTACTGACCAAGGAAATCAGGCATAAGAAAGTCGAAGAGCGACCACAATTCTTTCAGCCTGTTCTCCACCGGTGTACCAGACAAGGCCAGACGGTGGAAAGCCTTGATACTCTTAGCAGCAATGGCGCCCACTGACTCGGGGTTCTTAAT
>CALRJJ020000279.1:0-6685 GCA_943367505.1 Flavobacterium psychrophilum
TGTAAAGCTCAAGCCGTTGATTGACGTGTGATTTAGCGTATTTCCACCCCCCTAATTCGGCGCTGATATAGACCCTTAGCGTTTCTTTAGTTGCCAAGGATGTTCCGGGCACCTACAGTAATTGCATCACCTCAACAATTTCTTCATTATTCAAATCAAGAAAAAAATCGGCGAAGACAATAAAGGAACAAGCAATGAATTTCGACCCAGCATCTTTCGAACACATCGATTTTGACCTCGGCAAACTCAACAGCCGAGTAAGCGCTCAAATAAATGCCATAGAGAGTGCTATCGAAAATACAGTGGTAGAGACCATCGTCATGGGCAGTGGCGGTCCAGACAATAAGGAAACGACAGAGGCTGGCTTGCGCTTTGTGCGGCACCTTTTAGCTAATTCAAAGTCGATGCGTTTCGGATTTATGCCGAATCTCAAAGACATGAACAATATTCGCAATCTTGCCCAAGACTTCATTGCCCGATGCGGCAACGGTCCTCTTGCACTTGAAACCATGTATCAAGTAATCCAACCACAATAAATCACAAATTTGAATTGAAAAAGAGAAGGCTCACATCAGTGAGCCTTCTTTGCTATTACTAACTAATGAATTTTGTAGAATCTATTTTTCATCTGCCTCAGCAGCTGCAGTAGGATGCGCTATGAGATCTTCTAACGCGCTCTGGAATTTGTCCGGTTCCATATAGCCGCTCAGGCGTCCAATAAACTTGCCCTCAGTGTTGAAAACAAGAGAGCAAGGAAATCCGTGCACATGATATTTCTTGGCTGCCGCCTTACCCTCTTTAGAGCCTTCAGCATTGAGTTTGACGCAAATAAACTTGCTTTTTAGATACTTGACCATCTGCGCGTCTTGAAAAGTGTCTTTATCCAGTTTTTTGCACCAACCACACCAATCGGTATAAACGTCGGCAATCACATACTTCTGTTTTTGCTTTGCCTCTGTTAGGGCTCCATCAAGACTGGCCTTCCAACCGACGCCGAGGTTGAAAGCTCCGGCAGAGTTGTGGCCACCAGAAACCGTACCAGGGAAAGTAACAATAGCCCCGACAATGCCAGCGGCAAGAGCTGTAGAACTGGCTACAAGTAGTAAAGCTCGAGCAACCCGATTTTTCGATTTGTGCTTCATTACATCCCCTTTATCAACAGCTCTATCTGGTCAGATAGTAATCGACGATAGCCTGCTAGTTTTGTTTCCGGCCCCAATTTCGGTCTATCAAATCAATAGCCTCAATTTCCACAATAGCCTCAATTACCTTTTGGCCAATCTAAATCTAATACTTCAGTACGCACAATTTTTAGAGGGGGGAAACCACATTTCAAAAATCGATCATGAAAATCTTTCTGATCGAACTTGTCGCCCATTTTGGCCTGATACTCAGCTTTCAACGCAATTATCTTGAGCTTGCCCAAGGTGTAGACAAGATAAGTTGGGTCTTTAGTACCACGTTTGGTTTCACGCTCAGCATTGGCTTTTTCCATGAATCCTTCTTTGATGAAAAATTCACGGCCTTTATCGTAAGACAAACCGCGAGTATGCATTTCGATACCGACTATATATCGACAAACTCGCAACAGAGCATCATGAATCTGTACTAATTCAAGTTTCTTCTGTTCTAGTCTTTTTTGTTCTAGATTTTTGTCTTTCTCTCCAGACTCAGTGCTAGAAGCTGGCAAACCCTGCTCAATCATCAACTGCTCGCAGTAATGGGCCCAGCCCTCAGCGTTTGATGAACAACCTAGCAACTTACGCACTTTAGAAGGTGCGTGCTTCACCCAGAGAAACTGCACGTAGTGGCCAGGATAGGCTTCGTGCACACTAGTATTGATTAAATCAGCATAGCTAAAGAAACGCATGTGCTCTTCTATACGCTTCTTATCCCAATCACTTTCTACCGGTGTGACGTAATAGAACGCTTCTTTCGCAGTATCTTCATAAGGCCCTGGGGTATCCATAGAGGCAAAGGTAAGAGCGCGCATGAAAGATGGACTCTCGGCCACAGTCACCCTGTCTTTAGAGGGAATAGTGACAATTTTCTTCTCTTCAATAAAAGCAGCAATGCGATCTAAAACATTTGCAGTAGACGAAACCAGCTTATCGGGCTGAGGATGATCACTCGCGATACTCTCGAAGCACTCTAGTGCGCTAACTTTAGGATTGATTTCATGAGCTAACTGCTTGAAGCGGGCTTGTAATCTGCGCAATTCTTTGTAGCCATTGGCTAAGATTACATCTAGCTTCTCCTCTTCCATTTCATCAAATGCTAGCTTCTTCAGGTAAGCCGCTTCGCCTATGGCAAATTGACCATGAGCATTGGGCAAAACTTTCTCTTTGACAAAAGTTTGATAGCTTATAAGTTCAGCAATCAACTTAGCATTCGCTTTCTCAAATTTTTCCTTCAACTCAGGATTGGCAGAGGCAAAAGCCGCAGGAATAGTGGTTTTAAACAACTCTATCGTGCCAGGCAATTGCTCTAAAGCTACCTCCGCATAGATAGCAGGAACTATATCTGGTTGAATATTTGCCCGCCCAGCAGCAAGAAGACTTGGCGCCTTTTCAATGCGACTAATGACAGAGACTAAACGCTCGTCCACTGGAGCAAAATTGCGTTTGGCCAGTGAAAAAACACTGTCTGCAATTAGGGAGGGATATTTATCAGGGTCGCGATTTAGCGCATGTAATTCTTGCAAATCGAGCAAGCTGGCTGAAATACTTGACTGCACCATAGCCAAATCAAGGCGCTGTGCTCGCGGCAATTGCAAGAAAGCCGGGTCGGAAAATTTACGACGATAGTCAATGAGAGTAGCCTCATTATTCTTCAAAGCAGCAGCTGAAAGATCCTCCAACTGCTTGTCGTACTGGTGAAAGCCAACTTGTGTGCCCCAGCTAGGAGCCGAAGCAAAGACGCTGGCAAAATATTGATCAATCAGGCTGTCGTACTGGGCGAGCAGGGCTGAATCTGGCTTCTTGCCAGTTTCTTCTAGTTTTTTTCCACCTTCATCGAGTTTCTTGCTGGCGCTGCTCCCCATTTTTATTACTTGCACTTGAGAATGAGCCGGTAAATTACAGCAAAAAGTACTTTGCACCAGGGCGACCGATAAAGAAAGCCGAAAGGCAAACATAAGTTTCGACGAAATAGACCTTTGGGTCGTAAATAAATGTGCAGTCATATTGTTCTCTGTATTTTTCAGCCCGTCACTTGGAAAGCCGACGGGGAAAGGGTATTAGCAAGGTGAGCTAAGGATAATCTGAAGTAATAGAGATTTCCATATAAAGAAACAATTGAGAATGCCCTATGACAAGAAATAAAGAGTCAAACTACCCCTGATATAAAGAGCTTTCGTTAAGTAGTCTCTATCTCTAATTAACAAATGGGGAAGCTTCAGCCATATGTAGGTAGAATCTTTCAGTTAAGGATACCCAGAAGGTAATATGTCGGCCGGTTTAAACATTTACGTTTTGGTGAAGCAGGTTCCAGATACAGGCTCCAAGGCCGGTCTTAACCCTGATGGCACCATCGATAGAGCAAAAGCTAAGCGCATGCTCAACCCCTTTGATCGCTTTGCCCTGCAGGCGGCTTTGCACGCCAAGAGGACTTATGGCGGCAAGGTCACAGCAATTTCGATGGGGCCGCCACCGGCTGTCGAAATTTTGCTTGAAACCCTTGAGCACGGAGTGGATGAGGCTTACTTGTTATCAGATCGCAGACTGGCTGCATCCGATACCCTGGCAACGGCCTATGCACTTTACAAAGTGCTCAACTACATTGGCAAGCCCGATTTGATTTTCTGTGGCCTACAGACCACCGATGGCGACACCGCTCAAGTTGGCCCACAGCTGGCAGAGCGCCTGGGTCTACCTCAAGTAACCTACTGCGAAGACTTCCATATGGAAGATGGCAAGGTGCATGCTCGCAGAATTATTGAAGGCGGCTACCAAAAAGTTGTAGCCGAAACACCTCTACTGCTAACCGTTGCCAACTCCTACCATCCTCTTGAATACAAATCATTCAGAGGTGCCTGGAGAGTTAGACGGCTGGCTAGAGACCAAGAAGAAATGAAAAAGTACATTCACAGCATTGATCTGGATGTTGTTGGAGCAGATCCTGAGCGCGCTGGATTGAAAGGCTCACCTACGATTGTGGCCTGGACAGAGAAAGTTGGTGAATTGGGTGGAAGTTGCACTATGCATGAAGGTCAATCAGCTCACGAATTGGTGGGCGATGTTCTCAAAGCAAGCGACCTCAATCAGTTATTAGTTGGCTCTTCAAGTAAGTAGGTCCGTAAACAAGTCAGTAAGTAAATAAGTAGACAAAGAAATGAGTGAACAGCCTGACGTATCAGCCTTTTGTCCTAAGGGAGATGTGCTCGTAATTGCCGAGCAAATCTTAGGAGACCTGCAACCAGTAACCCTTGAGTTGCTGGGCGCCGGACGTATTCTTGCCGACAAAATGGAACGCAATCTTAAGTGTCTAGTGCTTGGCTACAACTTAGGCGATATACCGCAAAAGTTGATTGAAGCTGGTGCTGACGAAGTCTATGTGGCCGACGACAAAGAGCTATTTTCTTATCGCACTCTGCCCTATAGAAGAGTAGTAATCGACTTCCTCGATTCCTTGCCTGAGGCTCCTCACACTTGCTTGCTTGGCTCAACGACCACTGGTCGCGACCTGGCTCCACGCATTTCCGCTCACTTCGATACTGGTCTCACCGCCGATTGTACCGAACTCGATATCGGGCCATACGAGCACAAAAGCAAGGTAGACCCATCCAAAATTGGTCTTTATCCTAACTGTCTATATGCTATTCGACCAAGCTTCGGCGAAAGTTTAAAAGCAAGAATTCTAGGACCATGGAAAAACCCACAGATGGCGACAACTCGTCCTGGGGTGATGACTCCGAACAAATATGAACCCGGTCGCAAAGGCAAAATCACAACGGTTCCAGTCAAACTGATTCCCGAAGACTACCGCTTAATTGTGGCAGATACCGTTAGAGAAGTATCAAAAGGCGTTAAGCTGACAGAAGCCGATGTCATCATTGGTGGTGGCTACGGACTAGGCAGTGCTGATGGTTTCGATTTATTGAGACAGTTGGCCGATACTTTCGAAAACGCTGCCATCGGCGCCTCAAGAAAAGTTGTAGACCTTGGTTGGATTCCTTATCAACACCAAGTGGGCCAAACAGGTAAAACTGTAAGACCAAAACTCTACATAGCCTGCGGTATTTCTGGTGCCATTCAGCACCGCGTAGGTATGTCCAAATCAGGCTTGATCATTGCCATCAATAAAGATCCAGATTCGCCAATCTTCAAATTTGCCCACCACGGCATAGTCGGCGATATCTATCAGATCGTTCCAGAAATGATTAAACAGTTTGCGGAAATTCAATCAGGACGGGGGGTCGAGGCAGTTGTCGGATCGCATTGAGTATGACCTACTATTGGTTGGTGGTAGCCCATCCAACCTCACTCTCGCTTACCGTTTCCTTGAATTAGCCAAGGGCAGCGATAAGCAGTTCACTATTGCAATTCTAGAGAAAAGCAAAGATTTCGGCGCTCATATCATGAGCGGTGCGGTGTCTAATCCGCACGTCATTGAAAAAGTATGGCCCAATTACAAAGAGCTAGGCTTCCCTATTGAAGCCACTTGCACTGAATCAGAGTTTTCAGTCCTGGGTGCTCAAAAGAAATGGGATATTCCACATAAGCTTTATCCTAAATCGTTTGATAAAACCGGCTACCTAGTTCTGACATTGAGCTATGTAGTCAATTGGATGGCCAATCAAGTACAAGAAAAGGCCAAAGAAGTACCCAACGTTACTATCGATCTTTTCACCGGCTTTGCCGCTCATGCTGTCGCTTTTGAAAACGGCAGAGTAGCCGGCGTTGCCGTTACTGAAGAGCCTAAGTCTGAAGAAGATTATGTCTACGGCAAGTTCACTTGTTTCGGCGACAAAGGCTTTATTTCAAGAGATGTCGTCGACCACTTTAAGCTGCGCGACAATCCACAAATTTGGTCAGTTGGCGTCAAAGAAGTCTGGCAACTAAACGAAAGTGTGGAAGGCAAAGTCTGGCATACACTGGGCTACCCTCTACTTGACGGCACCTTTGGTGGTGGCTTCGTCTATGGCATGAAAGACAACAAGTTGACTATCGGTATGGTAATCAGCCTTGATAGCCAAGACCCCAACATGAATCCACAGCAAAAGCTGCAAGACTACAAAAAGCATCCGTTCATTCAAAAAATGATTGCTGGTGGTAAGTTGCTCAAATACGGGGCCGCTTTGCTTCCAGAGGGTGGCTATTACAGCTTACCTAAGAAGTTCTACGTGCCTGGCGCTCTGCTCATGGGTGACGCTCTCGGTACCCTAGACGTTAAGTACCTGGCTGGTGTAGACCGTGCCATGGAATGTGGCTACGTAGCTGCCAAAGTTCTACATGACGCCTTAGTCAAAGACGACACTTCAGAAGCAGCACTTGCCCCTTATCAAAAAGAACTCGAAGACGGCTTTGTCATAAAAGAAGCTTACAAAAACCGCTACTTCCGTTGGGCCTTTATCGAGAATCCCAAACTATTGGGCCGCTACTTGCCTGATATCGCTAAGAGCATTGATAAATCAAATGCCTGGATTGGTATGCTCAAGGTTGGTTTCAAAAACCCGCTTGGCTCT
>CALRJJ020000280.1:0-6679 GCA_943367505.1 Flavobacterium psychrophilum
AACTTCTGCCGGAAGCAGACCTTGCGGGTTCTGTGGTCAATCCAAATGAGCTCATGCTTGAGCTTCGGATATTCAGTGGCAAAGAATAATTTGGTCTGCAGTGATGAATAAGGCTCAAGGGTAAAGAGGAACTCCGAGTCGTCTCCAGGCCCCATACCGACAGGGTACTTATTGCCATTGGTGTCACGCAAATAAAGGTCGATAGCACTGAGTTTGCGATCGCTGTTGTTATCGATAGTGACGTCCATACGAATAAAGTGACCATCAAGGCCATCTTTAATAACTTTGGTTTTGCCTACTTCTATAGAAAGGCCATCCAGGTTCATGTTGGCAGCTTTCTTGGTTGGTTCAGACAGGGCTGGCAGCAGCAAATCAGTATCAATAGATAGATTGAGATCATCACCAGGCTCAAGGGTTGCCCGATCGCCTTTCTTCATGATGGCGTGACCAGCTGCTATCAAGGCACCAGCAGCAGCTCCACCAGCAATATTGTAATAGTGACAGGCAGCCGAGCCCCGCATTCCACCAACAATCTGGTAGGCCGCTAAAGCCCCAACAATGGCGCCGCCGGCAGCATTTGCCGCGACCATTCCGGTTCCTTTGGCTACGCCTTTAAGGGTGGTTTTTTTAAAATTATTGGCCTCGGCAGAAAAGGCAAACCTTTTGCCATTTGGTAAAGCTAATTCGGTAAACGAAATCTCTAGCCAGCCTGGTCGCTGCACTCGCCGGGGTGGCTTAACCGACGACACCCGCCCCTTAAATACAGTACCGGCGGGAATGACCTTATTGTCTTCGACAAAAATGTCTTCCGAAGTAGCAGCAGTGATGATGTCGCCCACATGAGCGGGATGAAGCTTGCCGTCCATATCGCGGTCAAGCAAATGCATGCCTTGAGTTGGCACAGACGACAGCTTGAGCTTGATGCCAGTGCCTTTGGGCACGCAATAAGTAACTTCAGCTTTTAAAAGCGGGGTAGTTGTGCCCTTTTTCACCACTAAATCGTTAGTCTGGCCAGCTTTAGGCAAAGGTTGAATGCGCTGGCGCATGGGGGTGACTTCAGGAGCTTGCCCAGGCAAGAGCGGCTCTTGCTCCTTGGTAACATCGCCGGGGTTTTCGATGGGACGACTGAGACCTTGTTGGTCCATTAATCGCTGAGCCGAAGCCATAGGAGCCGCCAGCGGACAAATTACTGCCAAACAGGCAACCACCGAGGCATAGCGACGAGACTTATGAAATATAGAGCTGGTATTACTCAATGATTTAGCCTTCTGACAATCGACAGAAGTATAACCTATGACAAGCGATGAGACGTAGGGGCCGAAATCTGTTAAGGTATTAAGGACTAATATTAGGGGCTAAACCCCAGCCTGCCTTTACTACACCGATTTTCAAGAGCTGAAAATGGCGGTTGAACCAACCGAAATCAAGCTAACCAAGGACCGCACCGGCTCACAGCAGAACATTATTGTTCTCAAATATGGCCCGGAACTCCTTAGCGAAATAGCCGCATTGAGCAAGTCTAAACGCTTGTACGATGCAATTCTCATTGATTCAACCTTGTGCGGTTATCTCTTCCCGGCTGAAACCCTTGTCGAAGCTGGCCGCTTAGCTGAAAATCTTCTTGAATTATCAGGCGCTCTAATCTTTCTCAAAACCGATAAAGCCATTGCCATAGTGCGTCAGTCATTAACCGGCCTAATGTCTTTTCACGTTTTCGACAACCATTCAGAGCTATTTGACTATTCACCAACCCTGACAAAATTCATCCAGACAGCCTTGGGTGGAGCGACTTCATTTGTAGAAGAAAGCACAGACCTTTCCCATCAAGTGCTGATGTCGACGGTGCCCGTACTGACAAGCCACGGCCTCGAACAAAAAATCAACATGAATAGCCATCACCGCCGCAATTTGCTGCTGGCGGCCATTGATAACTATTCTCCTGTGGTTACCCTAATCAATAAAGTTGTTTCCCAGGGCCGCCTGACCGAATCAGAATTTTTAGACCGCATCAAAGAACTAGAAGCTGAACGCTCTATCTACCCAATCTTCCCGAAAATTCCGTTTTTGGTTAACTGCTTCAAAACCAAAACAGCCTTCACAATAAAAGAGTATCTTCTGGCTTCAGGCCTGGTTTCTAAAGCACAGCTCGATGACATGCTTATGGAACTCAATTCAATGCCAGCCAAACAAAAAATGGCCCTGGGCAGCCTGGCAGTGAAGAAACAGATATTCACCAGCCGTCAACTTGAGATTGCCCTGCAAGACCAGGCCTTCTACGGTCAAACCGACGAAAACGACAAGGTCAACCTTGGCGCTGTTGCTGGCGAAGACGACAAAGTGCAATCGCTGGTGGGCCACCTTGGTTCAACCGATCCATCAAACCTTTTGCAGAACCTCGCCACCAACCGCGAAACTGGCGTGCTCTCAGTTGAATACCGCGACATGCAATTCCGAGCACTATTTGAAATGGGTAAAATCACCCACGCCAAACTCGGCAAAATCATGGGAAATAAGGCTGTAACTGAATTTGCCTCAGCCTGGAAGCAAGGCATTTTCGTCTTTGTTCAACGCACGCCACCAGCCGATCTGGCCAAAGACATCTGTAAAGTATCAAAAGCTCTAGACAAATTATTGTTAGATGCCGCTCTAGCAGCTGACAATACCGAAGTTACCTGGAAGAAGCTACCGAAAGCGGCTGACTCAATTCTAGAAAAACTTCCCGACCCTAAAAATTATTTGGCAGACGAGAAGCTCACTGATCCCAAAGAGAAATTTGTACTCTCGGCCACAGAACGAGCCATGATGAGCCGGCTATGGAACGCCCTCGATGGCCTGCATTCTATTGCCTTAGTGATCCGCAACTTGGGCGACGTAACAACATCAGATGCTGCTGCTGCGATTGACCGTTTACTTTCGTACGAGCTTGTTACCGTCCCGACAGTTGATCTGTTCGGACCACTGACAAAGTTCCAAACCCTGGTCAAACGTATTACCGAAACTATTGGTATAGAAAGGTCAGAAGCGTTCCTGCGCCTGTCATTGCGCGATACTTTGGGCTATTCAGGGCGAGCTAGAGTCTTCATTCTCTCTCGTCAGGCCGATGTTGGTGTCGACATGGCAGCGGCGCGCTCCGCCGGTACCTCACTATCGGTAGTGCTGCAAGACTTAGAAGACTGGCAGGTAAAGTACATTGAGTACGCCACCCAAGAATTAGACAGGAACGTGCTCTTGACGATTATTCGTGAGGTTCATAACGCTGGCTAGTGGCGAGTACTCTTATAAGGGATTAGGGATGCTGAATAAGTGCCAAAAGTACCAGAAGCTTTGGATTGCCGGGTTGGGACTTGTCCTTACGGCCCAAAGTCTACAACTAGTAGGTTATAGCGACAGCAATATGGCAATAGCCGCCGACGGCCAAGCAATTGCTCAAAATAGCGACGCCAATATAGTCATGCCAAGCCGCACAACTAATGCCTCCGCTAGTAATAGTGGCGTTGCTTCGGTCACCGTTGACAGCTATCCCATCCAAGCAATCAAAGTTGCAGCCGCTGGCAACAGCACTACCCCGGCGCAATCTTTGGCCAAGCTAGCATCAGACCCAAGTAGTTTTGTGCGGCGAGCCCTGGCAAGCAATCCTAAGCTCAGCGAAGAAATCAAAGAAAAATTGGCAGTCGACAGCGACCAAACCGTTGTAGAGTCACTCTTAAAAGCCAGCAGTTTGCCCAACCTCGCCACCCTAGATAAACTTCTTGCAGCAGCTACTCCGCGAGTGCGCGAGACCCTAGCGGCCAACCCCAACACCCCCCAAGCAATTTTAGAGAAACTCTCACAGGGTCCGGTCTATACCGAATTTCTACTCTTATCTTTAGCGCGAAACCCTCACTCTGGGCCGCAAGTAACTAATCGCCTCAGTCGCATCGGTGACCGCCTCGTGCGCACTTTCTTAGCGCGCTTGCCTGTTCCCCAGGCAACCTTCACTACACTGGCCAATGACGGTGATCTCGGCGTGCGCTCAATGGTGGCAGGCAACTCGGCCTGTCCTGCAGCTTTGCTTGATTTACTGGCCAAAGATAGCAATACAATAGTGCGCGAAGCCGTGGCACTAAATCAGAGCACGAGCAAAGACACCCTAGCCAAACTTGCCACTGATAGCCATCAAGATGTGCGTCAAGCCGTGGCATCAAACTACGCCAGCAATGCGGCAACTTTAGCGAAACTGGCTAAAGACACAAACGAGTCAGTGCGCGCACTCTGTGCTGCCAATCCTAATACCGATATCGATGTTCTCACGGCCATGAGCAAAGACAACAGCACAGCAGTGCGTTGCGCGGTGGCTCTCAACGGCAATACCAAACCCGAGACAATCAAAGCCATGGTTGGCGATAACACCATCGCCGTAGCGCAAATTTTAGCGGCTTTGGGAGAATCAAAATTAGGTCAATCGGACTATGAAAAATTAGCTACTGATGCTAGCGCGCTGGTACGCATGAACTTAGCTGGAAATGGCGCTCTATCGAGCTCTCTAATAAAGACCCTGGCTCAAGATAAAGATGCCAGAGTAAGGGCATCATTAGCCCACAATACTAAGGCAAAAATTAGCGACGAAATATTCCTCGCCTTAGCTAAAGACAATGACGCTCTTGTGCGAGAAGCCCTTGCTGTAAACAGCAAAGTGCCATCAAAATTACTCACCTCACTGCTACAAGATGACGCCATAACAGTGCAAACAGCACTTGCGACCAATCCTAATGTGGCAGGCGAAACCCTTATGGCCCTGGCTGATTACGATTGCAATGCCATTCGTCGCGCTCTTTTACAGAGAGGCGACTTACCAGAAGGGGCACTGACAAAACTGACTGCCGCAGAAGAAGTAAAATTTGTTCTGGCTACAAGAGCGCAAACGGCTCCAGCAGTGCTGGCAGCCTTAGCTAAAGACAGCGACCAGAGCCTGCGTTCGCAAGTAGCGGCACAACCGAAGCTCGGCGCCGAAGCACTGAAAATGCTCGCTGCCGATAAGAGCCAATATGTGCGCGCCGCCTGCGCCGCCAACCGCAATGCTGGCGCTGATCTATTAAAGACTTTGGCCCAAGACCCCGAAGATCTAGTACGGGCAAGAGCGGCAAGCAATCCGGCCACACTGCCCGATACTCTTGCCGTATTGGCAAAAGATAAAAATCCAGAAGTAAGAAGAGCAGCAGCATCAAACAATGCCACACCAGAAGCTGCCCTAGCCCTTTTAGCCCAAGACGATGAGATCTGGTTGACGAAATAAACTTGATTCTAAGAAAAGGAAGCAAATGAGAGAAGTTGTAATAGTCGATGCAGTGCGCACCCCAATTGGCAAATATGGCGGTGCCCTGAAAGATGTACGACCTGACGATCTTGCTGCTCAAGTAATTATTGAGCTATTGATGCGCAATCCCCAGGTAGTTGCTGACGAAATTGAAGATGTGCTGCTAGGCTGCGCTAATCAATCCGGTGAAGACAATCGCAACGTTGCTCGAATGTCAGCACTCTTGGCCGGTCTTCCTATCTCAGTGGCCGGTGGCACAGTTAATCGCCTCTGCGGCTCGGGTCTAATGGCAGTCAATGACGCAGTCAATGCCATTAAAAACAACATGGGTGACATCTTCATCGCTGGCGGTGTCGAGTCAATGAGCCGGGCCCCCTTTGTCATGGCCAAACCGGAAGCGGCTTTTCCTCGCGGCGATATGAAATTGATAGACACCACCCTCGGTTGGCGCTTCGTCAATAAAAAACTTTCAGCCCTACATCATCCATACGCTATGGGTGAAACAGCCGAGAATGTCGCTGAAAAATATGGCATTGGCAGAGAAGAACAAGACCAATTTGCCCTAGCTAGCCAAATTAAGTATAAAAACGCCTTTGAAGCAGGGCGTTTTGATAGCCAAATCGTTCCCGTCAATGTGCCCAAGAAAAAAGGGGCAGTTGAAATTGTAAAGGTCGATGAACACGCTCGCCCAGAGACTGTCATGGCTGACTTGAGCAAACTCAAAGCGGCCTTCCGCGAGGGCGGCACAGTCACCGCTGGTAATTCATCAGGAATAAACGATGGCGCTTCAGCATTGCTAATCATGACGGCTGATAAAGCTCGCTCTTTAGGATTGAATGCCATGGCCCGCTTTGTCTCAGCTGCAGTGGCCGGTGTAGACCCTGCCATAATGGGCATCGGTCCCGTACCAGCCAGCCGGAAAGCATTAGAGCGTGCCAATTTGACCATAGACAATATTGATTTGATTGAGCTCAATGAAGCATTTGCAGTGCAGGTGCTGGCATGCTGCCGAGACCTGGGAATAGATAGTAAGTCAGATAAGCTCAATACAAACGGCGGCTCAATTGCCCTTGGTCATCCTCTCGGAGCCAGCGGAGCCCGCATTCTCACCACTCTGGTGCATGAGCTAGACAAACGTGAAGGCGCTAGGTACGGCTTAGCTACGATGTGCATAGGTGTGGGGCAAGGCATTGCCACAATTATTGAGAAGATAGAGCACTAAATAAAATAGGGCACTAAATAAGATTGAACGCTAAAGCCAGCAGATAAAATTCAAGTGAAGAGTAGGAAATGACAGAGAAAGTCGGCAAATTCAGATTCTTGCAGTTCTCCGATGTGCTTTTAGACTCAAAGCTCACCCATCCTGGTATGAGCAATACCAACTTG
>CALRJJ020000281.1:0-6677 GCA_943367505.1 Flavobacterium psychrophilum
AAGTCTCACGCTAAGGCTCTTCAATAACTGATATGGCACAGCCTTCTAGTCAACAACCCGATAGAACATTCGTCAGAGACGGTATTTTTCACCGCAGTCTTTCGAACGTGCGCAACTCTGTTTTTACTGATGCTCGCAATAAGCAAGACGCTGCTGATGGCAAGGTCTCAAATGAACCCGATTTGTTTTCGCACTTGCGTGAAGAAGACGAATATGCCATCTGCGAAGAAGATCTTGAGCTTATTGCCTTCTATGATGGCCTTCCCGGTTGCTATAACTTCCGTTATCTAATGTGCCGACTCTCCCGTGAGTTGAAGCGCTCTAAGCGTTATAACCGACCCACTACTGTGGTTATTTGTGGTATCGATGGCTTTGACAATGTCGAGCCAAACTACGGTGAGCTGGCTGTTGATACTGTAGTTTTTTCTGTTATTCAATTTTTACTAGACGGTATTCGCTCTGATGTTGATATGGCTGCTCGCCTGTCAGACGATCGCTATATTCTAGTTCTTCCTGAAACACCCGGTCGTGGTGCCGCTATTCTCTGCGAACGCCTGGCCAAAAAATTTGAATCAATTGAGCTCAAGCATAATTGGCACCGCATTCCCGTTACTCTTAGTTTTGGCATTGGTTATTATCCAGTGCATGGTGAAGACCCACGCGAAATCATTGCTAGAGCCGATTTAGCTTGCGAGTTTGTGCAGCAGCGTGGCGGCAATGGCTTTGCCTTTGCTCCTGAAGGCTAGCGAAATTTTTTAAAAGCTAAGTACTAGAAACTAAGTCTAGGATCTCCAGCTACGATTTTGAAGTCTGGCAGGCCATCGGTTTTCTTGGCGATGGTTTCAAACTTTGGTGATTTAGTGGTTTTGTAGGCTGCTTGTTCTTTGGCTGTTTGCTCTGGTGTGCGGTAAATTTCCCAGCTCTTCACCACTGGTTTTGCTACTTCAGTGCTGCCCATAATTTCTTCTTTTGCTAGTTGCTCAGGGCTTTTTGGTTTGACATAGGGTGAAGTGAGAACCAGGTCGCCACCAACATTTGCTGCTTCTTGTTTGGCAACTTCTTTGAGTAGATTTTCAAAGTCGGCCGATTGCATTTTTCTACCAGCATCTCTTAGTTCTTCAGCGGCTAAGTGAAGATTGCCGTCGTCCATGCGGCGGGCAATGTGAATAGCTTGATTTTGCATTTCACTAACCGGGGCAAATGACTTCATACCGGGCTCGGTTTTAGCAACAAAAAGGGGAGCGCCGTGCCAAGGTGAATCACCAAGTGGTCGGTCTTTTGTCGTTAACTGAACATATAACTGATTTTCTAGTTTGGGATTTTGACGCATCTGGGCATAGGTGGAGCTGGCCACAATAAGGTCTGCTCCTACTCCTTTGTCTTCGCCCTTATTAATGGCTGCAATTAGTTGGCGCTTTTCGTCGCTGCTCATTGAGGGCGAGGAAAACTCTGCTCTCAGCATCTCTGCTGCTTTTTGAGCATGTTGGTCACCAGTCTGATCCATCTCTTTAATGATGTCACGGGCCTTCTCGTTGATAGATTTGGGCTCGTTGTTGCTTCTCTCAAAATTAGTCATTTCTGATGCCTCGGGATGCGGGGGATTTCGCCTTAGAGTTTGAGATTACGACTGCTAAATAACATCCACATAACGGCTTCGTGGCAATGACAGCGATGTAGGCGTGAAAATAGCGAAAATAAATAAGATTGACGATTAGTAGCCGACTCGTCTATTATGAAGCTATAGAGTAGATGGAAAGTAGCAGCGGGAGAGAGCTTATGGCCAGGCAGAGCGGTACAAAAGAAGTAACTAAGACATCTTTGTTGGAAGCAGGCGCCTGCATCATGGTGACCAAGGGCTACAACAACACTGGCATTCAAGAAGTTCTCGAAGCAACTGGTGTGCCTAAAGGTTCGTTCTACTACTACTTCGATAGCAAAGAAGATTTTGCTACTCAGATAATTGATCACTTCGACACTGCTCAAACCGAGAAGCTCAAGCACTTCCTTGAAGATCGCAAACTCAATCCATTAGAGCGTTTGAAAGCCTATTGCAATGCTGGTCGCAAAGCCCTCAAAGAAAATCAATGTCGCAATGGTTGCCTCGTAGGTAATCTTTCCCAAGAAATGTCTGATCAATCAGAAGTGCTTCGGGCCAAACTAGAAGAAGTGCTCTCGCGCTGGCGTGGACGGTTTGCTCAGTGTATTAAAGAAGGGCAAGAAGCGAAGCTGATTAGCTCTAAGTTTGACCATAACATGATGGCTGAGTTCTTCCAGAGCGGTTGGCATGGCGCCATTATGCGCGCTAAGACTACAAAGAATACAGTGCCTCTTGATGCTTTCATGACAATGATGTTTGATAGTGTCTTGAAGCCTTAATTGGCCTGTTCTAAATAATCACAATTTATAAAATCAACATGGCATCGCCGTAGCTATAAAATCGATAGCGTTCGGCGATTGCTTCTTTGTAGGCTTTCATAATCAAGTCTCTTCCCGCTACTGCTGAAACTAGCACCAGCAGGCTCGATCGGCTCAAGTGAAAGTTGGTAATCATGGCGTCAGCAATGGCGAATTTGTGTCCTGGTTTTATATACAAAGCGGTGCTTTGATTTTCAGCTGCTTTCATTACGCCACTAGCACCAGCGGTTTCGAGGGTGCGCAAGCTTGTGGTGCCGACGGCAATGACACGACGACCTTCGCTTTTGGCCTTGTTGATTGTCGCTGCTGTTTCTTCTGAAACTGTGTATAGCTCTTCTTCTATGGTGTGGTCATCGATTTCGGCTTCAATTGGTTTGAAGGTGCCCGCACCAACATGCAAAGTTAGCGTAGCAATTTCTATGCCAGCTTCTTTCAGGGCTGCAATCACAGGTGGTGTGAAATGTAGACCGGCTGTGGGTGCTGCCACGGCTCCAGGTGATTGAGCAAAGACTGTTTGATACTGAAACAGGTCTTCTTTGCGGTGGCTATTTTCGCTTGGATTACTTGGATCGGCGCGGTAGTCGCGAGTAATGTATGGTGGCAGTGGAGCAAAGCCAACACTGCTAAGCAGGTTGTAGACATTTTCTTTGGCCCCTAAATCAACCAGTAGCCGTTTGAAGCCATCTGGCCCTAAGACAATGTCTTTGACGACAATGGTTGTCACTTTGCCGTTTTCATCAGTGACTTCTAGTTCTTGGCCTGGCTTGAGGCGCTTTATTGGCGTCACCATCGCTTCCCAAACAGCAATATTATTTGTTTGCGGTTTGAGCAGTAGGAGCTTCACTGTTCCCCCCGACTTACGCCGGGCAATTAGGCGTGAGGGCAAAACCTTGGTGTCGTTGACTATCAGTAAGTCGCCACGCTTAAGCAGGCCTGGTAGGTCGTAGAAGTGCTTATGCTGAAGATTTCCGCTCGCTCTTTCGACCACTAGTAGTCGGGCATTTTCTTTTTGATCTAGGGGCTTTTGGGCAATTAAAGCCGGGTCGAGATCGTATTCAAAATCTTCGATAGTAAGAGTTTTTTCTACCACTGGCGAATCTTTAGGCCTTTAGGTCGTGAGAGGGTGAGTACTTTAGTATAGACTTCTCAAGGTAGCAGTAATGTCAAATTGAAGGGCTTTTAAGATGGCTCACTTAAAAGATAGAGTGAAGGCCATTGGCCACGAGCTTGGCTTTGATTTAGTGCAGATTGGTTCGCTCGCCCCGCTGGATCAAGAGCTCCTGCATTACCAGCATTGGCTTGACCAGGGTTATTCTGCTGATATGGCTTATCTCCAGCGTGATCCAGAAAGGAGGGTGACACCCAGTCTTACCTTTCCTGCTGCTCAAAGTGTCATTATTGTCTCAGTGAGCTATTTTAGCCAACCACCAGAGGTGCCAAGCGGCTCCTGGGGGCGGGTAGCGCGTTACGCTGTGGGGCGAGATTATCATGCTGTAATCAGAAGTAAGTTGCGCGACTTCTGTGCCTTGATAGAGAAAGAGTTGGGGCGAAAGATAGCCAGGCGGCCTGTTACCGATGATGCCGCCCTTTATGAGCAAGCTCTGGCTCGGCGTCATGGTCTTGGCTTCGTCGGTAAAAATTCGCTGGTGATTGGGCCAAAGCTTTCTGGTTCATACAATTTTATTGCCGAATTGTTTGTTGATTTTGAGCTAGAGCCCGATATTGAATACACTGGAACCTGCGGCAACTGTGTGCGTTGTATTGCCGCTTGTCCGACTAATGCAATTAAAGATGGTGCCGAAGCGGCGATGGTGGATGCTAATTTATGCATTTCCTATCTCACCATCGAGAACAAGGGTGGCATCGCTCTGCCTTTGCGTAGTCAGCTTGGTGACTGGGTCTATGGCTGTGATATCTGCCAGGAAGTTTGTCCTTATAACAGTAAAACAAGAGCGGCACCGTGGCCAGAATTTTCTCCTGAAAATGGTGTGGGGCACTATCTAAATTTGCCCGATTTGCTGCATCTTGATGATCAGAGTTTTGCTCAACGCTTTGAGCTTTCGCCCCTGAGAAGGCCGAAGCGTCGAGGTTTGGTGCGTAATGCTTTAGTGGTGATGGGCAATCAGTTGGCTGCTCACCATGCCGATAGTGAGAAGATTGTCGAAGAGGTTGCCGCTTTTTCTGCTCGTGAAGACGATTTGCTTCTTGTTGAACATGCCGCGTGGGCTCTAGCTCAAGCTCAAAGTAGCAAGGGGCGAAGCGCCATCGATAAAATTTTGGCACGGCGGCTGGGTGATAGTGTCGACTTAGAGATAGAAAAATATGCCTAAACCAGTGGCTGAGAAAATACCCTTAACAGTCTGGATTTTAGGCTTTGCTAGTTTGCTCACCGACGTTTCGACTGAGCTAATTCATTCAATTTTGCCGAACTTTATGTCTTCAGTTTTGCATGCCAGCTTCATTGATATTGGCTTAATTGAAGGCTTGGCTGAGACCGTGGCATCAATATTGAAAGTCTTTTCGGGGGCCTGGAGCGACCGCATTGGCAAACGCAAAGGCCTTTTGCTTTTGGGTTATGGTCTATCGGCTCTGGTTAAGCCGCTTTTCCTTTTTGCTAATTCTGTTCTCATTGTACTCATTGCTCGCTTGGCCGATCGGGTAGGTAAGGGCATTCGCGGCGCCCCAAGAGATGCACTGGTGGCTGATGTGACTAGCTCAGCTAATCGCGGTCGTGCCTATGGTCTAAGACAGTCGCTTGATACGGTTGGCGCGGTGGTCGGCCCCCTTATGGCTCTGGCTCTGATGTGGCTGACTCAGAGCAACTACCAACTAGCCTTTGCTGTCGCTCTCATTCCTGCTTTTGCCGTGCTTTTCTTGCTTTACTTTGGCGTTAAAGAACCTGCACAAAAGAGTGTCTTGAGTAGTGATAAGTTGTTTGATGCCAAGCTTTTGACTGAACTTAAAACTAAGATGCCGCCGCAATTCTTTTTCTTAGTGGCGACAGTCTTACTCTTTAGCTTGGCTAATTCGTCTGACGTTTTTTTGATTTTGAAGGCTAGAGATTGCGGTATGTCTATTGCCACCTGCCCCCTTGTGCTTGTGGCCATAAATATTAGTTATGCTCTTAGTGCCTACCCTGCCGGAATACTTTCAGATAGGCTCGGCCACGGTCGCTTGTTGACTGTGGCTTTCTTTATTTACGCTCTTACTTACCTGGGCTTTGCTTTGGTTAGTCAGCAGTCTCACATGCTTTTGCTTTGTCTTGTTTACGGTCTCTATCTTGGTCTCTCGCAGGGGGTGCTCTCGGCTCTGGTTTCGCAGCTAACACCGGCTCATTTGCGTGGTACCGCCTTTGGTATCGTCAATTTCGCCGTTGGTCTAGCGCTTTTACCTGCTAGTTTGCTCACCGGCTTGCTCTATCAGCACTATGGTGCCTTGGCTGCCTTTGCCACCTGTGCCGCCATTGCCTTGCTTGCGGCCCTGGTCTTGGCCATACAGTTGCCGTCTTTGGCTAAAGCTCGGCAAAACTAGATTAATTTGCCAGCGGAGGTTGATTTTGCCGTCAGCTAATCTAAACTAAGCGCATGACTCATTTACTCGTTTTCATTGGTGCTGGCTTGGGGGGCTTAATGCGCTTTCTCGCCTCCACGGCAGTGCAGAAAGCCTGCAATGGTTGGGTCTTTCCTCTTGGCACTTTTGTTGTCAATATCAGTGGCTGTCTGGCCATTGGTTTTTTAGCTCAACTGGCTGAGAGCAAAAATTTGCTTCAGCCTGAATATCGCGCTTTCTTTTTGATTGGCATTCTTGGGGGCTATACAACTTTTTCTAGTTTTGGCTATGAAACACTGCAGCTAATTAGAAGTGGTGAGTTTGTATACGCCACAGCTAATGCTGTGTTGCAAGTTGTCTTGGGTTTGTTCTTTGTCTGGCTCGGTACGATTCTGGCGCGTCTTTTGTAATTAGATTGGGGAAAAAATGAATACAGGTAAGGGTGTTCTGCTCAGGATATACATAGGCGAAAGCGACAAGCATGGCAATCGCCCCTTGTATGAATGGCTTGTGCAAGAGGCCAAAAAAGTTGGTATTGCTGGAGCTACTGTTTGGCGCGGGCTTGAAGGCTATGGCGCCCACCATACGGTGCACAGCAATAAAATTCTCGATATTTCAACCAATTTGCCGATTGTGGTTGAGTTCATTGATACCAATGAAAAGATTGCCGCCTTTATGCCTTTTCTTGATGCCAATTTAGTTGAAGGTATGGT
>CALRJJ020000282.1:0-6664 GCA_943367505.1 Flavobacterium psychrophilum
TTGGCTAAAAGCTGACCGCGCTTAACATGGTCGCCATCGTCAACCAGAACAGACTGAACCTTAAGGCCATTAACTTCAGAGCCGACTTGAACTGGATCCCATGCCCAAACAGTTCCGCTAACCAGCAGTTTGCGCTCAAAATCGCGGGGCTCGACAGTTGTTAACTCGACAGTTAATACCGCTTGACTGTTCGCTCTCTCAACTTTGGTAACTGCTTCGCGAGCGCCAGGATTCAAAGGCAGCTTGTCTTTCAAGACATAGGCAGCCAAGCCAAGAACCAATAAGGCCCCAACAATTAACTGCTTGCGGTTACTGTTTTTGGGCAAAGCGGGGCGCGGCTGAAGGGTAGTTTGGTTTTCGAGCTTGGTATCCATATTAAAAGAGCCTAAGTAGTCAAGAAATTATAGCAGCCTACAGCCTGTTCTTGACTTCTAAAACACCACCATCAGCCCGTTCGATTAAGTACGATGAAGTTTCGCCAGTAAGCAGACCTGCTATCAGTTTATACGGAATCAAGTGCCGCAGGCGCAGGTGGCTAATATCGTAGACCGCTAAACGGTCAGCCACACCACTGGCCACGCTGGCCTGACCCAGCCGCAGATAGTTGTCGTGCACAGGCCTCGGGTCGTCAACAAAGTTATAGCCAGCCCGACGAATAAACGATGAAAGCTTGAGATTGATATCGTTTCTAGCACAAAGCAGCATTAACTTGCCAGAAAAATTCTTCAAGGCGGCTTCTGAAGTTTTAAAGGAACTGAAGTCAACATCAGGACGACTCAGTATCACAGCAGAAAAAACTTGGCTAGCTTCGGGCTCAGTCTTTTGTGCATGCAAACAATAATTTTGCACCGCGTGAATACCAAGACTGTGGGCCACAATTACTATTTTGTCCCGACCAAGCTTAGCGACCAGGCGTTCAAGAAAGGCTGTAAAGTTCGTACGGCAACCAGGCAGTTTAGCCAGAGAACCGGCATAGTTATAACAAGGAGTGGCCCAATCGTAGGCCAATAATGGGCCATTCAAACCAGCATCTTGCAAGGCTTGTTGAATATCACTAGCCTGAATCAAGTCTTCAGAGAAGCTAACGCAACAGCCGTGAACAAAAAGAGTAAGGGGCTGGCCACTGCTTTTGATTTCGGCAGCAAGGCGCTCAAACAACTGCTCTTCAGAATAGAGGGAATCGCAATCAACTGCCCGGTCACCGTACGAAAGAGCTTTACTAGTTTTCCCCAACCAGTCAGAAGCCTTTATTCGCTTTCCTTTGAGTGCAAGCTTGCGCTCACAAGCAAAATATAGGCCACCGTTCTTTTTAGCAACACTATCTTTAGCAACATTATTCATGGCGGAACCATCTTTTGAAATAGAAGACTGTGCGGCTAAGGCAACAAAGCCGGGGTCGCCAACGGTAAGTAATATAGTTAAGGATAGGAAAAACCAGGGGAAGAAATTGCATCTTTTCAGTATGGCAAAGCCGGCCCCAGGCGGAGGAGCAGCAGAAACACTTGCAAAACTGATTGACGGTTTAGGCGAAGACATAGCTACATACTAATGCACTAGCGTATGCTAATGCAATTCTATTGCAGCGCCAAATTGCAATGCATAGACACAATTAAATAGAGCGACTTACCTTAGTGAATGTGAATATTGGCAGTCTTGCGATAGGCTTCCATCTTGTCCCACTCGAGTACTTCAGGTTTGGCTTTGACCAGTTCGTTCCAGGTTGTATGAGGTCTACCAGTGTCGATTTCAACCATGGTGATGCAGTCATCCACAGGGCAAACCCGGGAACAGAGATCACAGCCTACACAATCTTCTTCCCTAACAACTGGCCACAAACGCTCTTTAGCTTCATCAGTAATTTTCAATTCTTTCAAGTCAATACATTGGTGTGCCGCATCATTGCAGGCAATGTAGCAGAGGTTGCATTGAATACATTTATCATGATTGATGCGCGCCACTGACTGGAAGCCAAGATCGAAGTCTCCGAAGCTTGAAACTCGCGGCAGCGACTTACCTATAAAGTCATTACAAGTCTCAAAACCTTTGTCTTCCATCCAATTTGACATGCCTTCAATCATGTCTTCAACGATGCGGAAGCCCCAGTGCATAACAGCAGTACAAACTTGAACAGAGGTGGCACCAAGCAGCATAAATTCAACCGCATCGCGCCAGGTCTCAACACCACCCATACCAGAAATAGGTAACCGTGACTTGAGAATATCAGGATCGCCAGCTACAGCGCTCAACAAATGCAAAGCAATCGGCTTTACCGCCGGGCCAGCATAGCCACCATGACCACCTTTGCCGCCAACGTTTGGCTGTAATTCAAAAGTATCAAGATCGACTCCCATCACACTATTAATAGTGTTGATCAGGGATAGAGCAGAGGCACCGCCCTTCAAAGCCGCTCTAGCAGGCAATACGATATCAGTGACGTTCGGTGTTAACTTCACAATTACCGGCTTGGTGGCAACAGCCATAACCCATTCTGTAACCATCTCTGTATATTCTGGAACCTGGCCCATGGCAGAACCCATGCCGCGCTCAGACATACCGTGGGGGCAACCAAAGTTCAGCTCGAAGCCATCGATGCCAGTCTCTTCAGTGCGCTTGATGATTTCTTGCCAGGCTTCCTTTTTTGATTCAACCATAATCGAAGCAATCACAGCATGGTGAGGAAAATTGCGTTTGACCTCGGCCATCTCGCGAAGATTGAGTTCTATAGGTCGATCGCTGATAAGCTCAACGTTATTGAGACCAATAATTTTGCTGCCTTTATAATCGATGGTGCCATAACGGTTGCACACATTCAGCACTGGTGCACCGATTGTCTTCCATACAGCACCACCCCAACCTTGCTCAAATGCTTTCTGAATCTGATAAGCAGAATTGGCTGGTGGAGCCGATGCTAACCAGAAAGGATTAGGTGACTTGATACCGCAAAAATCAATCGATAGATCTGGCATTTAATTTCTTCCTAAAAATTTAGACAGAGGGAGAGACAAGAAACAAGTTTTTATCTCTTAGAAACAGCTTCAGCTAACGGTTTAGCTGCACCCAAAAGTTGCTTAGCAATACTGGCAGCAGCAATTTTGCCGTCTTGAACAGCCATCACAGTTGATGCCTCGCCATGGCTGCGAACACAGTCGCCTCCAGCAAATATCTTCTCGTGGGAAGTGCGGTTGCCCTCATCGACCTTAAGGTAGCCTTTCACTTGCTCAACACCAAATGGTGCCAACATAGCCAGAACACCAGTCGGCTTGTTTTGACCGATGGCCTTAATCACCATGTCACAAGGTACGACAAATTCGGAATCAGGCACTGGCACAGGGCTGCGGCGACCAGAGGCGTCCGGTTTACCCAAATCCATTCTTATGCATTTGAGGCCATCAACTTCACCTTTGGCGTTGCTTAAAATCTCAACAGGCTGAGTCAAGAACATAAAGCTCACGCCTTCTTTCAAGGCAAACTCATACTCGAAGTGATAGGCCGGCATCTCCGCTTCGGAGCGACGATAAATCATGGTCACGCGCTCAGCACCAAGTCGACGAGCAATAGTGGCACAGTCTATTGCAGTGTTACCAGCGCCGATGACACAGATGCGCTGTCCGTGCTTGATTGAATCGAGACTTTCAGTCTTAGTTTCTTCAACAAATTCAAGACCATCGAGCACACCAGTAAGCTGCTCACCAGGAACTTCCATTTCAGGTACATTGCCTAAACCAATGGCAAGAAAAACAGCATCGTGCTCTTTTATCAATTGCTCGAAGCTCAGATCTTTGCCAATCTCAATGTTGTTCTTAAAAGTGACACCGAGCTCTTCGATCATCTTTACTTCAGCCAAACTAACCTCAACTGGCTCGCGGAAAACCACAATGCCGTAGGTAGAAAGACCACCCGACCACTTCTTCTTTTCATAGACTGTCACTTCAAAGCCAGCCTTGGCCAGTTCCCCGGCGCAAGAGAGGCCAGCAGGACCAGCTCCAACCACCGCAACTTTCTTGCCGTTCGGCTCTCCGGCCTTAAAGAAACGAATGCCTTTCTCGCTAGCATAGTCAGTGGCATAGCGCTGCAATCTGCCGATGGCAATTGGCTTATGATCGGCAGTAAGCACACAGTCGCCTTCGCAAAGTACATCAACAGGGCAGACTCGAGCACAGGTAGCGCCCATCAAGTTCGATTCTAGAATTGTTCTAGCAGAACCCTTGGTGTTACCCGTGGCAATCTTGCGAATAAAAGTAGGAATATCGATGCTGGTAGGACAGGCCACCATGCACGGTGCGTCGTGACAATAAAGGCAGCGATTAGCCTCTAAAACGGCCTCTCGCTCTGAAAACGGTGGGTAAACTTCCTGAAAGCGCTCTTCCAGTGTAAGTTCCCAGGCCTTGTATTTATTTGGCTTGTAATGCTCTGCCATGGTTCAGCCTCAGATTTCAAGTTTCTTGTATTTGACTCTGGTCTATAAATTGGAAAATACTTGAGTACTCAAGTATTTTCCAATTTGGATCAATGTATATCTAAATCATGTTTGCAAGTCACGCTTTTAAGTCACGCTTCTAGGTTGTGAGAAACAGCTTAAAGCTTAACGAGAGTGTCGTAAGTCTCAGGTCTTCTATCACGGAAGAACTGCCAGGTATTGCGCACTTGTCTGATTTGATCGAGATCAAGATCAGCCACTAAAAGCTCTTCTTGATCACGACTGGCGCAAGCGACAATTTGACCACGAGGATCGCAGAAGTAACTAGAACCATAGAACTCACCGATGTTCCATGGTGCTTCTGTACCAACGCGGTTGATAGCGCCAACAAAATAACCATTAGCAGCAGCATGAGCTGGTTGCTCAAGCTTCCACAAATATTCAGACAAACCAGCCACAGTAGCCGATGGATTGAAGACAATTTCAGCACCGTTTAGGCCAAGGGCGCGAGCGCCTTCAGGGAAGTGCCTGTCATAACAGATATAGACACCAATGGTGGCATAAGCTGTTTTGAAAACTGGATAGCCAAGGTTACCTGGCTTGAAGTAGAACTTCTCCCAGAAACCTGGTGCTACGTGAGGAATATGATTCTTACGATACTTGCCTAGATATTCGCCGTTAGCATCGATAACAGCAGCAGTGTTGTAATAGACTCCCGCTTGCTCTTTCTCATAAATTGGCACTACCAAAACCATCTGGTATTTCTTGGCCAACTCTTGCATCTTCTTGATGGTTGGACCGTTAGGAATTTCTTCAGCGGTGTCATACCAACAAGTTTGTTGCTCAGCGCAGAAATATGGTCCGTTGAAAATTTCTTGATAGCAAAGAATTTTCACGCCTTTATCATGAGCTTGCTTGGTGTATTCAATATGCTTCTTCAACATATTGTCTTTGATTTCTTCAAGCAATTTTTTGTCAGTGCCACCAGCCGGTGAAATCACTTCGTTTTTTGTTTGAATCAAGCCGCAGCGAACTACTCTTGAGCTGCCGTTATTGCTGGACATTCTTTTACACTCCTAAGTATTCAGTAAGGCTCTAGTTAGGCTTTAGCGTGAACTTTGACCACGGCTTCCATACACTTCTTCAGAACTTTAAGCATGGTATCAACGTTGTCTTTAGTGATTGAAAGTGGTGGCTTGATGCGAATGACGTTGCCCCACATTCCACCTTTACCAATTACCACACCTTCGTCTTTAGACATTTCGACGACGCGCATGGTCTCTTGAGTCAATGGCACTTTATTCTTGTCGGCCAACTCCATGCCTACCATCAAGCCTTTACCGCGCACATCCCCAATCATGTCAGGGAATTGCTTCTGCAAATCTTTCAGACCAGCCATCAGATACTCGCCGACGACCCGGGCATTCTCCATCAACTTCTCTTCTTCGATGGTCTCAAGCACAGCCAAAGCAGTTGCTGCTGAGATTGGATTGCCACCAAAAGTATTGATAGTTTGCTTTTGCAATGCCTTAGCTACAGCTTCAGTGGTCACAACCGCGCCAATTGGCAGGCCGTTAGCCAGTCCTTTGGCCATGGTGATAATGTCTGGTTGCACGCCATAGCTGCTGATACCAAACCAATGCTTGCCTGTGCGGCCAACACCAGTTTGCACTTCGTCAGCAATAAAGAGAGCACCGTATTTCTCTAGAATCTTCTTCACTTCAATGAAGTAATCATCTGGTGGCGTAATGGCACCGCCCACACCTTGAATCGGCTCAGCAATCATCACCGCAGGCTTACCGCTAGTTTGTGATTGAATAACCCGCTCAACATCTTGGGCACATTCAAGACCGCAGCTGTCAGGCGACTTTTTGAATGGGCAGCGGTAGCAATAAGCATTAGCGGCATAAGCCACGCCAGCAGCTGGCATAGTATCTGGGCGCCAGTTGTGGTTAGCAGTCAAAGTCGAGGCCAGGTGTGACTCACCGTGATAGGAATGCTCAAGGGCAATTACTTCGTGACGGCCAGTAGCCAAACGGGCAAAGCGAATAGCTGCTTCGTTAGCTTCAGTACCAGAATTGGTTATAAACGACTTCCCCATGTCTCCCGGGGTAATTTCGGCTAGCTTCTCGCCGAGATCGACCATAGGTTGGGTCATAAATATAGTAGAGGTGTGTTGCAGGGTATTAACCTGGTTAACCGTAGCCTGCACAACCTTTGGATGGCAGTGCCCGACTGATACGGTGA
>CALRJJ020000283.1:0-6659 GCA_943367505.1 Flavobacterium psychrophilum
AAAAATTTTACGCCCAGGCATGATTGATGCTGCTTCGGTGGCTGAAGTTCTTGGTGCTGAAGCCTTTAGCTCCGGGTCTTCTGCTTCTGGCTCTCATGGAGAAACTCGTGTGCCTGGTGCACTTCCCAGTCATTATGCTCCCCAGACCAAGTTGACAGTCGCTTCCTCAGAGCAGCTGATTGAGCTAGTGCTTGAGCTTAATGCTCTGGAGAGAAGCGCTGCTGTTTTTGCCTTTGATTCTACTGTGGCTAAGTTGAGGTCCAATCTTTCTGGCCTGGTTTTTGATTTTTTAGTGGTGGCTCCCGAGCAAGTCGATCAGTATGCTCGAGCTCTTTATGAGCAGTTGCGTCGTTTCGATAAGCTTAAACTTGATCGCATTTTTGTTGAAGCTGTTCCTGATGGTAGCGCCTGGGACGGTGTCAGAGACCGCTTAGAGCGAGCCAGCGCCGAAGTCAGTGCCTAAGCCAGTACCTAAGGAGAGATAGTGCCAGAGCCCCATATTTATTTGATGATTGCTGCCTTTCTTACTACCACTGTAATGATGTTTGTCATTTGGCTGGTAAGTGAGCGTATCGGCAATGCCGGAATTGTTGATGTGGCTTGGGGTTTTGGCTTTGCTGTTGTGGCGCTTGTAGATACGGTGTTGGCCTACTTGCATGGCTGGGGTAATTTTAGCCGTAGTGCCCTGATACTAGTTATGGTGGCATTTTGGAGTCTACGTCTGGGCTTTTTCTTGGCTTTTAGGTTTAAGAGAATGTGGCCAGAAGAAGATGGACGCTACAAGAAATATCGCCAAGACTGGGGAGATAGAGCCAGTTTGGGATTGTTTCTTGCTTTCGAGATGCAGGCAGTTTTACTAGCCTCCCTCACTTTGCCTTTTGCTCTGGCGCTGACCAATGCCAATCAGCAAATTAGCGGCTTTGAGATTGCTGGCTTTGTCATTTGGCTAGTAGCCTTTGTTTGCGAAACAATTTCAGATCAGCAGCTGGAGGGCTTCAAGAGTAGAAGACGAGAATCTGGCCATGCCAATCAAGTGAATGAAGTAAATCAAGGAAGCCAAGGAAGCCAAGTGTGTCAAGTCGGTTTCTGGAACTATTCCAGACATCCAAATTACTTTTTTGAGTGGCTGGTTTGGTTGGCTTTCTTTTGTTTCTCACTGGGCTCACCTGGTGGTATCTATACAATTTACTGCCCGCTGCTCATGCTGCTTTTCTTGACCAAAGTCACTGGTGTTAAGGCCACAGAAGAGCAAGCTGTTCGCAGTAAGGGGCAGGCCTATATTGATTATCAACGCACTACTAGTGCCTTTGTACCCTGGTTTAAACGCTCATAGGTAGGAACGAACGAAGAGGGAAAATCATGTCGACTCCAGATTTAGCTGAGCAAAATACTGACACCACAGGCAGTTCCATTTCTAATTTTGATTCTGAGTTTACCCCCTTGCGTAAACCTCAGTCAGAAGCGCTTATCTATGAAATTTTGGCGACAAATATGGTGCCTGATTTTCTCATTAGAGCTGGTATCAGGCATATGCTTAAGACCAAGTTGAAAGAAGAGAGTTATGCTTCGTATGAATTGCAGCAAGCTCATTTGCTTAAGATGGTCAAAGAGTTATCGAATGCTCCTATTGCCATTGAAACTGCCGCGGCAAACGAACAGCATTATCAAGTTCCCACAGAGTTCTTCAAGCTTTGTTTGGGCAAGCGTCTTAAGTACAGCTGTGCTTACTATGAACAGGGCTACAGTCTTGATCAAGCAGAAGAGGCAATGTTGCAGCTGACAGTGCAGCGAGCAGAAATTAGTGACGGCGATCGCGTGCTTGAGCTTGGATGTGGTTGGGGTTCCCTAACCCTCTACATGGCTGAGCATTTTCCTAAATCAAAAATCACCGCCGTTTCCAACTCTAGAACGCAAAGGCAATATATTGAGTCAGAGTGCGTCAAGCGCCAGTTGACCAATGTTGAAGTGATCACCTGCGATATGAATGATTTTCAGTTTTATGAGCAAGTAGACCGGGTGGTTTCAGTTGAGATGTTTGAGCACATGAAAAACTACCGCTTACTCTTACAGCGTATATCTGGCTGGTTGAGCGATAGGGGCAAGCTTTTTGTTCATATCTTCAGCCACAAAGAACTCTGCTACCACTATGAAGATAAAGACGGTAGTGATTGGATGACGCGTAATTTCTTTTCTGGCGGCATAATGCCGTCTAACGATTTGCTCTTATATTTTCAGCAAGACTTGAAAATTGAGCAGCACTACACTGTCAACGGCCAGCACTATGAAAAGACCGCTAATCATTGGTTGGCGAACATGGACCGGAATAAGGCTGAGATAATGCCGATTTTAGTGACTACCTATGGGGCCGACCAAGCCACACGTTGGTGGGCTTTCTGGCGGCTTTTCTTTATGTCTTGCGCTGAGCTTTGGGGCTATAGCGATGGTGAAGAATGGATGGTTTCCCATTACTTGTTCGCCAAGTCGTAAATTAGGGGCAGATTTGTAATAGACTTATCTCTTATTTGAGGAGATTACTATGCAAGGTTCTCAACCCTTGGTTATGGATGCCCTGCGCGAATCAACCAAAGAACTGCACGCCGATACCGAAGGACATCAGTTTCAGAAGCAGCTGGGCTCAGGTACTGTAAGAAAAGACCTGTATGTCAAGTATCTTGGTCAGCTTTATTTGATGCACAAGCATTTAGCTGATCTTCTTCCTCATGCTGCGGCTAACGATGCTCGTATAGCCGCTGTTCTCGCTCCTTACCATAGTGATTTGAGCGCTGTGGTGGGTGACCTGGGATACTTTGATGCCAGCACCGACAGTGTTGTGCCCCTCACTGCCACAGCCGCCTTGCTTAACACCATGGACGAACTGGCTGAACACTCGCCGGTTTCGCTCTTAGGCCAGCTTTATGTCCTGGAAGGGTCAACTAATGGCGCTAAGTTCATGGCTAAGACTTTGAGAAAAGGCCTTAACTTGCCAGAGGAAAGAGGGGCCAAGTATTTTGACCGTTATGGCGATTTACAGCGGGAGCGGTGGACTAATTTTAAGGCCACTATGAATGCTCAGGGCTTTAGTCAAAGTGAGATTGACGCTCTAGTGGTCGAAGCTAAGCGCATGTTTCAGACCTTTTTTGAGATCGGCTGTGAGCTTGAAACTTGTTAGAAGTTTAAAATAGGTTTGGAAAGTAACGAATTGCGGTACTTTGACATGTAGTGCCAGGAGTATCTATGAGCGCCAGTGAACCTCTACAACCGTCCCAGTCTCCCCGTGAGCCCAATGCTGACTCAGTCAGTGAGCGTGACAATAAGCGTATTGGTCAGTTCGCAGCCTGTCTAGAATCGCTGGCCCATGTGCGTAAAGCCTCCGCTGATAAGGCTATTTCTATCCGAGAGACTGATAAGCAAAGTGTGCGCTTATTGCGCGGCTCAGTTCTGGTAGCCCTGATATTTCTTTTCTTGCCTCTGGCTGGTTTGGCCAAGTATGCCATTCTTTGCCTGGCAGCAGCTGATTCGTTCTTCTTAATTGCTTTAGTCATATATATTGTCGGTCGCTTTGGCATTCTGCGAGTAATGAGCCCCCGCCATGCCCTGGTTTGTTGGCAGTTAATGGTCGGGACGAGTCTATTTTCAATGGCCCTGGCTATTAATGCTGTTTTCTTACTGCTCATAGTGCTAGCTGGGCAGCATTTGATGGCTCGCTGAGCCACTTTTCAGCAGTCAATATTTAGCACCATTGATAGTGGCTTCTCTTGTTCACTATAAGATTTATAAGACCCTTGATCGGGCGCCTGATTGAAATGCGACCATTAGGGGTGGTTAGCTTTATCTGAGCCTGGGCATATAAGCTGACGTGAGGCGTTAACTGTATTGAGTTAGGTTGCAAGACCTATTGCTGTAGATACAGGCTGGAAAAGGATGGTAATTATGCTGCGGAGATCTGGTCCGATCCCTAAAACACTTCAGAAGTTGCCGGCCGCGCCGGGATTGTCTGAAATCCACCACTATCTTTCGGTGGCGATGGAACATAGAGGGCGGCAAGTTGAAATTACCTGGTCCACTCCTGATAGAGCCATTGATTTTACTCTCAATATTCACTGCCCCTGGCGCGGTGGTGACACTGAGTGGAAGCTCTTTGTCGGCAAGAACATGCGTATTGTCTGGGACTACAAGAGCTGTGATGTTTTACTTGTCTACAACTTGATCATTTCTTCTTGCGGCGAAGTTCATCAAAGTGTTCAAGCTGATGGTGTCCTGGCTGTGAATGAGTCATTTAGAGATTCTTCTAAACGGCGCGACACCTTGTTCATGCAAACAGCCAACACAATGGATGCTACTGACCCAAAGAGCAATCCATCGGTTGGTACGCAAGACAATGCCTGGTCACGTTCGACGCTACCTCCTACTGGTGATCTCTCGCTCGTCGAGATTTCACGATTATTGCAGTCTATTTTATTGGCTAAGATGACAGGTCGTCTTGATGTAGATCAAGGCAGTTTGCACAGCAAGATTTTCTTTGTTGATGGCGAACCGCTCCATGCCGATGTTGGCGGCATTCTTGGCGATGAGGGAATTCTTGATTTACTGACCTGGCGCGAAGGAAAATACAAGTTTGAGCCAAGGGTAAGGGTATCTCAGCGCAATGTGGCGCAGCCAATCGAGAGCCTGGTAATTCTTGGGGTGCATTTAGTCGATAAAGTGACTTTCTTGCGCAACGTAGGCCTGCAGACTGACTCTGTATTGATTCGCAAGCATGAGAGTGTGGCTGGATATGACTTCGATAATTTAGCCGCCCATGATCCGACCGTGGCCGCTCATATGCTCAAAGCGCTCTATTCGGTAATTGATGATAAGACCTCAATCAAAGACTTGGTTGATAAAACCAGACTCTCTCGCAGTCAGTGGGTGCCATTAATTACTCTCTTGCTCAATGCCGATTTGATTACTTTCACCAACGATTACATTGGTGTCAAAGAAGAAAAACCAAGTATTGCGCCGAAGATAATTGATAAGTCGAAGATTCATAGTGTCATGATGAATTTGAGACGTCCTGAAACTGGCATGTTCACTTACGAGGCTTTCCTCTATTTCTTAGAGCAAGAATACTTCCGGGGCTATCGCTCGGGCAGTCCACTCTCGGTTATGGTGATGGAAATGCGCGTCATTAGTGGCCCGCCGAACTTCGAAAGACAGCCTCTTGATACGCCAGCTCTAGCTGAAGTCGTGCGGCGAGTCAGTCGATTGAAGCGACATATCGATTTGTTGGCGCATTACGACCAGTACGATTACGCCATGCTCTTGCCAAACACCAAGACAACTGGTGCCAACACTTTTGCTCAAAGGGTAGCTAAAGCAATCTGGAGTGCCTCGCTTGCTCCTGGTGTTGATAGTTCAAACTTATCGCTGGCTTTTGGTGTTGCCTGTATTCCTGAAGATTGTCTTGATTTAGGCGTGCTCTTAGCTGCTGCTGAAGCCGCTAAAGCTGCTGCATTGCGAGCCGCTATGCCAATTGCTCTCTATCGCGACATCAAGTAATTTGAGAACTACTGCGGAATTTGAGACGTAATCATATTCAGTACATTGACCACCGCAAAAATGGCGATCAGTAATAGTATGCATCCGGAAATGGCGCAAGCGACGACCACCTTGGTGGCTTTGCCTAGATAGCGAGACACCTGGGGGTTTTGTAGCACGCCACTGAGCTTGTCGGTTAATTCACTATTGGCTAGAACGTCATGAGGATAGAGAGCCTTGGCATCGGTACTGGGCTTAGGTGGCTCTATATTTGCTTGCTCGACAATTGCTTGCTCAGCGTTTTGCACATTGGCATTGGGCTCAGAATTAGGTTCCATTTTAAGCCTCGCATATAGTTTTTCTATTATAGGCTCACAGGCTTAAATTTACTGGGCACTTTCCTCTTGCTCGGGATTTCCCGGCAAATATGTGGGCAGCCCCGGCCATGGCTTGGTCACTGGGGTCAAAGGTTGCTAGTGAAGTGCTTACTGATTGAGGCATTTTGAGAAAATCGTAGGGAGTGTCGACAGCTATATGAATCAGATTAATGTCGTCATTTATTTTTGCTATTTTTTCAGCAAGAGTTATTTGACCGCTATTGATAAAGGCACGAAAGGTGACGTAGAGAATGGTGCGCTTGCTACTTTCTAAGCGAGCGCAAAGTTCGGCAATTTCTTTTTCACCGGCATTTAGGCTGTAGCGGTGTTCTTCTACTTCGAGTTTCTCTTGGGCCAGAGCTTCAGCTAAAGGCAGTCTGTAGCGGGGGTGATGGGGAACAACTACTGCTAAAGGCTGCCCGTCCAAATTTAATTGCTCACTGCTACCTTTCATCAGAGCGGCTGAGCTGGTACTAAATTCGGTGCTGGTCGCTGTGTCGATTGCGATAGTGCGGGCGAAGGCTGCCAGAGCTGTTTGATTGGTTGGATCTAGGCAATCAGGCTTCTTGTAAAAGAGTTTATCGAGCCGCGCCAAACATTGGTTCAGTCGCTCAGTTGAAATACGGCCACTTTCAATTGCTTCCGCAATGGCTTGCACTGCCTCTTGCGACTGGCTATAGGTACCACAGACCAAAATAAGATCTACGCCAGCCTCTATAGCCATGACACAGGCTTCACCCAGGCCATAGGCTTTGGTGATGGCAT
>CALRJJ020000284.1:0-6637 GCA_943367505.1 Flavobacterium psychrophilum
GAAGGTATCATTAGGATTCATATGATTAACGATATAGTGCAATGTCTCTTTAGCCTTCTCGATGGGCAAACCCCGCTGCGAACCGCTACAATCCATCAAGAAAATCATTTCTTTGGGCGCAGCATTGGCCGGTGTCACTTTTGCTGGGGGCAGAAGCATGAAAGTGGCATAACCATCTTTGTCTTTGGCAGTATCATCGCGATAAGCAAGATAGCCACTCTTAAGCGCATTTGGATTTTCTAACTCGTAGGTCAAGACAAAATCCTTGTTGGGATAGTTCTGCGATTTTTGCAGTGATACCACTGCATGATCGGCACTCTGCTTGTCGACCATGATTGGAAATAGCTTAGAGCTAACATTCTTGATAGGCATACCAGCATTGACGTCAACATTAATCGAGAGATTCTGCGAAGCTATGACTGGCTCCATGCGAGCTTGCGGACTAGCGCCTCCAATCACTAAATTAGCACCAGACAGCACCTGCGACAGAGCCGCAGAGGCGCTAACTGGAGAGTCGTCAGCACTAGGTGTTCCGGCAGCAACAGTGATAGGGGTAGAATCCGCATTAGAACTATTACTATTATTATTATTATTATTATTATTGGTATTAGTATCAGGTCTGGTGCCGGGGAAGAATCGCGGACCAATCGTAGTTGGCATGGCAAATGTATATTTACCATCCTCAAACTTGAGCAGCTCAACATACGAAAGCTCGACGACAATAGACTTGCCTGGATCGATATTGGCTACGTGTTGGGTAAAAATATTGGTGCGCTCTTGATTGAGAAGAGCGGCAGTGTGTCCAGTATTTTTCGCATTCTCGTAAATCTGCCTTGCCGCTTCCTTGGTCTTTATTTCTCCCTTAATCGTGCGGTTACCGATTTTAATAGTCATATCATCAACGGCGCTATCATCAGAGAGCGGGAAGCTGTACACAGCTTCAATTCGCTCTTTGTAGGGGTTCGTGAAAACCTGAGTAACATTCACTCTTGCCGCATAGCCGCTCAACTTTGCATCCATCGATGTATGACTCAAAGGACATTGACCTATGGGCTTGCCATCGGCGCCAAGGGCAGCCAGGGGCGCAACGAAATCGGGATCGACTTGAGCCGCGCCATTGCCGCGTCCCTTAGCTACTGCAAACACTGGGGCTGGCCCCATCACTGGTGCCACAGAATTAGCAAAGCTTGAGATAGTAGATACCGCACCAATGAGAGAGGCTGCTACTGTAATGGTCGCAATTGTGGCCTTCATACCCTTAGTCAAGGGATATCGAGCTAGTAAATTTGGCTTAGAGCTAACTTTAGAATCAAGGCTAGCATTAGAATTGAGAGCACTCATCTGAGAGAGATTTATAGTCGAACTAACTTTTAGCTTCGGATTGAATTTTGGTTTTCCGACTCTCCTATTCATGTTGTAGGTCGGTCCCACCAAAGGGCTGCGCTTTGTTGGCGGCGCCTGTTCAGATTGGGCTTCTAGAGTCTGCACTCGGTCTTCTTTAGTAATTTGCATGACAATATCCTCAAGCGCTGTAGCACCGAAGCACGTCATCGAAGAGATAACGCTGACGCTGACGCGAAAGCGCAAAAATGCCGATGAAGTACCACTGCGCTCAACACGCTAGTAGTAGAAGTAGTAGAAGTAGTAGTAGAAATAGTAATAAGAGTACATTCAACACAACCTGCATGACTAGCATGTAGGCGGCGCTGAACCGGAAAGCGCAGCAGAGCATGAAAGCCATAAGAAGCAATCAAAACAGCTTATTACCACAAGCCAAAGCATCAAAATAATGCCATTGGCGGATAGCATGGATTCAGAGCAAAGCACTAAACACCAAGCTGTTACGCTCGACGAGCAAACCGTATTTATTTTCGGACTAGTAAGTTGCGAACAATCAGAATAAGTTTCTGACTCGTCAAATGTAGTACCAAACCACAAACTTGTCAAGCCCCGGTTGTCGTTGCCCACTCTGCAATTCAGACTGGGCCAACGACAGCAACAGGTTTGTGGATTATCGCCGCACTCTTTGTTTGTATAGCTGCGATTGGTCAGTTCAAAGCTCCAACCGGTCCTGCAATCGGCATGAAGCTTAGGCTCAATTGAAAAGTTACACTTGCTGCAACTTCCAAGTTCCCACTTTAAACTGCCAGAGCATAAGTAGACCCAACAGCACAGCTGGAATAGCCACAGCGTACCAGCAACCAATCGGCCCCATGCCAAAGGTTATGGTGAGCAACCAGGCCAGAGGTAGACGGATTAGAGCCAAGCATATAACAGATGCCCACATCGGCCACTTGGTATAGCCTGCACCGTTCATAGCACCCATGAGAATGAGCCAGATAGCCACAAATGGTTGAGCCAGACCAACTACTTGAAGATACTGCACTGTATATTCAAGCACCAATGGATCGCTAGTCATGGCCGAAGCCAGCTGTCTAGCACCAAAGAAGAGCACCATGGCGATAATTGCATTGAGCCCAGCACCAACAAAAGCGACCTGCCACCCAGCTAATGCCGCTCTATCGGGCTGTTTAGCGCCAAGGTTCTGACCAACGATAGTCGCTACAGCCATGCTCAAAGCATAGACGGGAAAACCACCAAGCATCTCTTCTAAACGCCAGCCGATTCCCCATGCAGCTTCAGTAGCAGTCGGATGCATGGTGTGCGCGAATATAACCAGAAGCACGCCGTTTCCGCCGACCCAAGCTAAATCTTGCACGCATGCTGGAATGCCAATCTTCATCAGTCGCTTAAACCAATCTATCGATGCCTCGCTAATCATCTTTCTCAAATCTAAGCACTCACCTAAATCTGAACGCTTCAACAGAACAAGAGAAAGTGTCAAGCCAAGAATGCTAGCAATGCCCCACGACATGCCGATTCCAGCCACACCTAGATGAAATGGCTTGATACACAAAAGATAGTCTAAAGCGATGACCTGAGCTGTAATTAGCACCATAACTATCATCGGCACTCTGGTATTACCACGCGCCCGAAATATAGAATTGCTTACCCATAGAACCGTAAACGGCAGTTGAGCCAACAAATCGAATTTCAGATAGTCCCAACCGAGTTTCTCCACATCTGGTGCTGCACCAAGTAGGTGCAAAAGCGGCCGACACAAAATCAACCCGAGACCAGCTGAGCAGATGCCAAAGATAACTGAAAACAATAGTGCTTGCCGAGCAGCCACAACTGTCTTTTCTTTGTCACCTTCACCCCAGAAGCGACTAACCAGCGCGTTCGTACCCGAAGATAGAGCCACTGCTAGCAGTATCATGAAAATTGAAATTTGCCCACTGACACCGACAGCAGCCTGAGCTTGAGAGCCGAGTTTACCGGCCACCCAAATATCAGCAAAACTGGCGAATGCAATCGTCACCATATTTAAAAATAATGGCCACGACAAGGTCCAGATTGCCAGCCAAAGCGAACCTTTAGTGATGGCTTCATCGCCAGGGGTTGGCAATTTTTCAACTACAGTGTTCTCGTCCAAACCAACATCTACATCGACTTCCATGTCTAATTCACTTATATGTGCGTTCATATGTTCCTCTTTGGCGGAGCGCCAAGCTGTTCTTTATCCAAGACAAAACTCTTTCTTTTAGAGCAAAAATCAATTTGCTCAGAAACGAAAATAGCGCCATCTCTTGCGAAAATGGGCACAAAAAAACCAACAGCGTGCGCCGAGCCCGTAGGGCAAGTTGTCGCAGACCATTGGTAGTCAGTTAATGTCTCATGACTCTACATTACCTTCTTTTTTGAAAAAGGCAATAGTTTGTTAAGGCCTCATAGTCTAGAAAAATCCTTCAAACAGAATAGGCGAAGTCTCTTCTCACCGTATGACCCAACCGCGGAAAGCTCCGCGGTGCAAATGGTGGCAAAGATCGGACACCTTCGAATTGCCCACGTCTAACGGCTTCAGTGGAAAAAATTACATCACCATTTTCCATACTTGCGTTGACTTCGACTCCCAAGACTCTATTTAACAAATATGGTCGAAGGTCAGAAGGAATTTCATCTGAATAATCTACGTAAGCACAATTGTCCGTGCGCATACGAAAACTGCCCACAAAAATTGAATGATCAAGAAACACGCTTTCTGTCAAAGCAGGCTCATTGCCATCATGCCCGTCTAAAGTATACACAACTAGCTTATCTGGATAAAGCGGCTCAAAAGCAAAGGCCAGCGGCTTTGCTTTGCCACTAGCAGCTTGATTAAAGCAGCAAATAGCAAGAGGACAGTTATACCAACGATCAAACATTTCAAAAACTGCATCATTGATCGCAGGGCGCTTCTCAATTGCAATCTGAGGCAGAACCTGCTGAATATCTGCTGCTCGCTGTGCCAACACAATATCGTAAATATCAAACTGTATAAAAACAATCCCTCCACCAAATGCACCAGTAGGCGCTGAGCTCGGCTGCGCACTGAAGCTAGGACGCAGCAAAGAGTTCGATATATCTTCTAGTATATTTGGTGCCGACGACGTATTCAGCAGTCGAATAGAATCCCATTCTCCAAGTATTGGGATAATTAAACAGTTACCGCCGCCCAGAACATCGCTCTGATTGGCTAAAACTTCTGCGTAGTTACGTTGTGGCCTACCCGATCTTCTCCACTCGATCTCATCAGCAATAGCAGATTCTGGTATGCCACAAGACTTCATCTGGCCAGCAAAAATTTCTCGCCACGGGGCCCCATGAAGTGCCTGTAATACTAGGAGCTCAAAAACTCGTCCCAAGTCAAGAAAAGAACTCTGACCAACGCCAACCAAATTCTGATACCACATTACGTGCTTCAGACGGTCATCTACTATGACCTCCCAAGTGCCAGTGATAGTTTTGCTAAAAACTGCTGGCCAAGCTGAAACGCACATGATTAACACTCCTGATTGACGAATCTTTATTCCACGCGACTCGGCATGTTAAGCAGAGGCAAGGGAGCCGACGAGCTATCAAGCTCCGGCCTCGATCTGAAGGTTGATTTTTCGGCAAAATAGATCGCTATTACGGCTGATGTTAGCGAGGGGCACTGGTACTAGAATAATAGTGCAAGAGAAAAGGATGTCTAAAGAATAAATGAAAAGAGAAATGGTTAAAGAAACCAATAAAAGCTTCTCAAACGGCCGATCCCAAGCATAACCCTCTTAAGGGTTGATTTTCAGGAGATTCGGCCGTTTCTGTATTGTAAGACTTCGCGGCAATTACCATTTAATAATTTCAGTGACTAACCGGGTATAGAAGATGCAATTACTCGCAGAAGGAAGCTGATGCACTCAGTCGACCACTTACCCCTTTGGGTATTTTTCTCCATAGTTCTATTATTCTCGCTTTTCTGGACCGAATGCGGCTACAGAGTCGGCACCCATCGCCGCAAGTTAGACCCAAAAGAGCCAGAGGCACCGCTTGGCACTGTCGTAGCATCTATTCTTGGCCTGCTTGCCTTCATGCTGGGCTTTACCTTTAATGTTGCCATTAATCGCTATGACGATAGAAGAGAGGCTGTTTTAAATGAAGCCAATGCCATCGGCACCACTTATTTACGTGCTGATTTCATGGACAATCAAGCAAGAGATACTTCCAGAAAACTTTTGCGCGAGTACGTACAGTTGCGCATAGATGGAATTCTACCCACACCGGAGTTTCAAAAGGTCATTGCCCGCTCAGAAGAAATACAAAACGAGCTCTGGACTGGCGCGACGAAACTGGCAAAAGAGCACCCAACTCCAATATCGGGGCTTTATGTCAGCACCTTGAACGAAGTAATCGACATGCACTCTAAACGCATCACCCTGGGGCTACATTCTCGTGTTCCACTTTCAGTCTGGCTAGTCTTATTTGCCGTGTCAGCCTTGGCCATGCTCAGCGTCGGCTTCTACTTCGGTTTAACAGGCAATAGGAGCTGGGCCGAGACAATTGTGTTAATCGTCACTTTTGCACTGGTTATGCTGCTAGTGGCAGATTTAGATAGGCCCCATGAAGGTCTAATCAAAGCAAGCCAACAGCCAATGATTGACTTACACAAGCAACTGGGACCGCCATAGACATTCTGCTGACTTGCATCTATCCCAAGATTGATTCTTCGACAATTTAGATCAACATTGAGGACGATGTTGGTCTGGGCCAAAGGCCGCCCCCAAGCATAACCTTCTTAAGGGTTGATTTTCAGGAGATCTGGCCGTTTCTGTCATCTAATTCTCCCTCTCTTAGGGTAATGCCTAGGTTGAGAGTAGGCGACCTCTGCTTTCAACGCTTAATAATCTGTAGGACAATAGCGGTCAGCTGCTCTTAGCTGGCTGCTGGAGTGATACGGTGAAGTAAGCGAGGTGAAATTCATCAGTTTTGCTAAATCTAACTCCCACAACAGCGCGCACTGTCGCTAAAAACGCCGAAGCGGTCAACCAGCCCGGACTGACGGCCCTGAGTCTGCAAATTTTAGAGCGCACAATGGCTTGGTCAGACCAAGCTCGCGCACACAAATACGAAACAGAATTCAAACTCATAGAACAGGAGCGTCGTCGAGTGGCGAAAGAACTTCATGACGAAGTTCTGCCGCATCTGAGCAGACTAGTACGTACCGTGCAATCAAAAGAAAAAGGCATAGAAAAGGACACAGAAACAAAACAAATAGTGT
>CALRJJ020000285.1:0-6607 GCA_943367505.1 Flavobacterium psychrophilum
GGTGTATCTCTTACATTTGTACTTAGCAATGGTGTGCTGACGCATTACATAGCACCAGTTGCGATACTGGCTTTAGCCGATTCTTTATCAGCACTAATTGGCATGCGCTTTGGTTCAAAGTTTTATAAAGTTGTGAACGGCAGTAAAACTCTTGAAGGGTCAGTAGCCTTTTTTCTCACGGCCGCGGCAGCAGCCTTTGTCACACTGAATTTGCTAACCAGCGATTGTTTCTCGCATATAACTATGGTGGCACTGATTGCGGCCATCGCTGCGACAGCTTTTGAAGGTATGTCCTGGGGCGGTCTCGACAATCTCTTCGTGCCAGTGGGAACATTATTGGTGCTAGCCCAAATTGACGGCCAGTCAGATGTGCAATTGTCACACACTCTTGCCGTATTCGCTGGTGTCTTCTTGCTGATTCTCGCCCTTAAGCGCTTGTCGACTCTTGAGGGCGGAGCAGCTCTTGCTGTGGTCGGCTACATGTATGTCTGCTACATGCTGGGTGGTCTGGCCTGGTTATTGTTGCCAGTCGTTCTTTATGCCAGCTATAGACGTTTGATGCCTAAACGTTTTGCCAAGATTGTCTCTACCCACTCAATTTTTGGCGTATTGTCAGTCGCTTCAGTGGGAATCTTTTGGCTATTAGCCAGCCACAAGAGTGATGCTTATATCTATCCTTATGCTACGGCCCTCGCCACTCATGGAGCGATCATTGCTTCAGCTCATATTCATTTAAACGCCTTTGATGATTGCGCCACCTGGGACAAACTGAAGCTCTATGCCATTGGCTGCTCAGTGCTTAAGAGTTGGTCTTTGATTTTCATACCTTTAATGTTCTTGACTGGATTCTCTGCAGATCATGTGGTCAAACTTTTTTTGGCACCGATCTGGATTTTCGTGGCCACAGCCATATTTGTTACAACTACCAAGGTTGGTCCTGATTTTCGCAACAGTTCAAGCCGCTGGATAAAACAAGGTGTCTGCGCTGCTCTTGGCTCAGCCCTGGCTCTTGTCGGCACTATATAGAGGTAGCAAATGAAAGTACTTTTAAAACCCGACCAAGACTTGACTCTGTCAATCGGCAATGATGCCACGGCCCAGTTATATTTTAGAGAGAAATTCGCTTGCCTGGGAAAAGTTGAATTCGCCAGCAAGTACTCTGAGAAGAATCGCTCTGAGAATAAACGAGAGGTGGCTCTAGAGCTACTCGAAGTGGCAGCCCAAATGGCGATCGAGCAAGGGCAACAAACTTTGATTGCTCCCCTAGACGGCGATACCTGGCACAGCTACCGCACCATAATCGAAAGTTCCTCGGCTCCTAAGTATTTTCTAGAACCAGCATCTCCTCTTAGCGCCGAAGTTTTAGAAGAAGCTGGCTTTGCCCTCACTGCCCAGTATTCTTCTTCGCTGATAGACCTTACTTACTCTAAAGCGGTGATAGAGGCAACTATTGCCAAACATGCGGCGAAGATTGAAAAGTTGTTCTTGGTCAGACAATTCAATACGGCAAACTTTGAGGGCGAGCTGAGAGAAGTTTATGAGCTTTCGCTGAAGAGTTTCAAAAACAATTTTCTCTATCAAGCAATCTCTTATGAAGATTTCGTTGAGCTTTATCACCCGCTAGTCAACCTAATCAAAAGTGAACTGGTGTGGCTGGCATTTAAGCAGGGAAAGCTTGTGGGCATGCTCTTCGCCTTGCCTGACCTACTCAACCGCGAGCAAATTATACTTAAAACAGTGGCCGTAGACCCCGATTTCACCGGTCTTGGTCTCGCTAGCTATTTGCTTGCGCGGGTGCAGAAAGAAGCACTAAATCTTGGTTATACCTCTGCAGTGCAGGCCCTATACAAAGCTGAGAACAAGTCGGCCCAGCTCACAGCAGGGCTGACAACAAAAGTAATTAGACGCTATGGTCTCTTTGCTCTAGATCTAAGGCCGCGCATAAAGGCAGGTCTGAAATGAATATTGCCACCACTCTTGAACAGCTGGCCCTAAAGCATCCAGAGCACATCGCTATTATTGAGCAGCAGAAAAAGCAAAGCAAAAGTACTAGTTACGCTGAGCTAAATCAGCAAGTGCAAGCAGTTGCCGCCCATTTCAAGCAGTGCGGAATCAAGAAGGGCGACATTATCCTTCTTTATGTCGATATCAGCAGCCCTTTGTACGCTCTGCTCCTTGGCATAAACCGCATCGGAGCTGTCGTGCTCTTTATTGATCCAACCTACGGGCCAAAGGAGATACAACACTGTATAGAGCTGACCAAGCCGCAGGCAATTGTAGTGGCCGATCGTCTGCAACTGATTGCTAACGTGGTAGCTCCCTTTTTTGGTATCAAGCAAATTTTCGCCCTCAATGACTTTAATTTAGAAAAGAAGGCAACTAATTCAGCAGCCACCTTTGCTGCAATCGCCGCAGTAGATGACTGCCATCCAGCCTTAATAACTTTCACTAGTGGTAGCACCGCCCTTCCAAAAGGCATTGTCAGAAGCCATGGGTTTCTCCATGCTCAGTGCGAAATTCTTACTGCCGAACTAGCGATCGGAAAATGTCAGTCAGAACTTACCACTCTGCCAATATTTGTCTTAGCAAACCTGGCAAGTGGTGTCACTTCTATTTTGCCGAGCAGTAATCTCAGAAGCCGCTTTAAGCTAAGACAACAGAGGCATAGTGCTGAAGTTGCCAGGCAAATACTCGAGCATTTGCCAGAAAGAGTGCTGGCAGCACCGACTTTTCTCAGCCAGGTGGCAAGCTATCTCAAAGGGCACAATCTCAAGTGCTCTTTTGTCAAAGAAGTATTGACTGGTGGTGGTCCGGTGTTTCCACAGCTGCTCGAATTGCTAGCAGAGGTATTTCCCAACGCCCAGGTGATCACAGTGTATGGCTCTACCGAAGCTGAGCCAATCGCACATATGGCCATAGCTGAAGGTGGCTGCCAATCACTCAATACTAAAGGTGCTGGTCTGCCTCAGGGAAAGGTATCGACCTTTGTAGACCTGGCTATCGTGCCTGATGATGTTCTCTGTGAATACACCGAAAGTGAGTTTCAAACAGCAAAAGCGGCCGCCAATGTCGTTGGTGAAATTGTGGTGGCTGGCAGACACATTATCGATGGCTATATTGGCGCGATAGGCAATAGCGAAAGCAAAATAAGAGTTGGCAGTCGGATTTTTCATCGTACTGGAGATGCTGGCTACCTCGATAGCAACGGCAACCTCTTTTTAGTCGGTCGAGCCTCAATGAAAATAGGCACCCCGGGAGGTTCGGTCTACCCCCTAGCAGTAGAAGCCGCAGCAATGGCGACAGGTCTGCTTGATAGCTGTGCTTTCTTAGTAGTGGACAACAAGAGAGTACTAGTAGCCAAGCTCAACTGTGCAGCCAAAAGAAATAGCGAGACCATACTTCTCCAATGCCTGAAATTCGCTTACATCGACAAAGTAGTAATACGCGGCAACATACCTATGGACAAGCGCCACAGTTCAAAAATTCTCTACAAGAAGCTGGTACAGGCCATGACCTAGATATCTGATTTAGATATCTAGGTCAGGAATCTGATTTAGGAATCTGATTTAGGGATATGGGTAGATATCATGCTCTCTTCTGAACGCTCAAAAGCTTCAAGCTGAGAGGCGGGCACATTTATACCCGTCAATTTGTTGCCGTATCCAAGAGTAACCATGCGATCTTGCACGGCAAATATATCTTCTACATATCGAGCAAGGGCACGGCCCTGGGGAACGATTTGCTCTACTGTGGCGCTAAGGAAATAGTCAGCGGTGACACCACCGGCCACATTGGCATTGCGCTCAGTGCCCCATTTAGTGGCAAAGCGCAATGTCAGAGGAGCACCTGGCTTAGCCATTAAGCTCAATTTCCGACTAAAGCCTTGACTATTTAGGTCAATTTCACCGAGAAGCTGATTAAATGAATCAGGACCGTTTGGCAATTGCCCTTGCATTCGCCCGGCTGCAACACCTAGTTCTTGAGCCAAAAGCTCCACCAGTGAGGCAAAAGCGGCTACGCCCTGCAAGTCAATTGTCTTTCCAGTTCCATCAAATGTCATAACTTGTTCCATCTATTACTATGAACGCAGTGTTAAACAATCCAAATGATGCCAGTTAAGTGAGAATTCTTCAAGTACAGTAGTTTTTATGCAAGTGCAAAATATACCGAAAAAAACAAAGCCCGTTGCCCTCACACGTGAATGGGCAGAAATGATCAAGCTAGAGCACACAGTCTTTGCTCTACCATTTGCTCTTTCGGGGCTAATATTGGCCACTCCCAATTTACCGACTTGGGGCACTGTTTTCTTCACCGTATTGGCTTTCATTGGCGCTCGCTCCGCTGCCATGACTCTAAATCGGTTAATTGACGCACGTATTGATGCTATTAATCCCCGCACCAAAGACCGCTCAATTCCGGCTGGACGAATTAAACCGGCCACAGCCGTACTTTTCACCATCGCCTCTTTTGCTTTGATGCTAGCAGCGGCCAGTCAACTTCCTTTGATTTGCCTACAGCTCTCACCGATAGCCGTATTCTGGCTCAGTTTCTACTCATTTACTAAGCGCTTTACCTGGCTCTGCCACATTGTTCTCGGCATTGCCTTAGGCGGAGCTGCTCTAGGTGGCTGGGTAGCAGCCAGTGGCACCATTCAGGGCCCAGCACCCTGGCTCCTTGCTTTTGCTGTAGCCACATGGGTAGCAGGTTTCGACATTATCTATGCTTGCCAAGATGCTCAGTTTGATAGCGAGAATAAATTACACAGTATTCCGGCGCGATTTGGTTTGGCTAATGCCTTGAATATATCTATCGGGCTACATGTTTTTACAGTTGCTGCATTAGTTGCACTCGGATTTTTCGTGCAACCACCGGCTGGCATCTTCTACTTTATTGGTGTCGCCTTAGTTACAGCCATGCTCGTCTATGAGCATAGCCTGGTTAAACCAAGCGATCTTTCGAAAGTGAACGCTGCATTCTTCACCACCAATGGTGTCGTATCAATTGTCACCTTCTTAACAATTCTGCTTGACCGTTTATTTTAATTTGCACTGCCCTTAATGGCATACAGGCTGTTAATTGGTTGTTCAATTTGGCTGCATCTAGCCGAATAATTGGCGCAAGTGAAATAAGTAAAGTTACATTTGCTCGTACGGCGTTAAGAAGAATTTGTTCATCAAAGCCATGATCCACCGGGTAAACATTGGTGCTCACCTTTCGACCAATCTTAACGCTGTTGCTCGAAACCTCCCAACAGCGGCCATTTAACAATTGGGCGTTGGCGATTATTATTAATTGACTATATTCGCAAGTTGGTCAATAATATTTTTCATCCTTTCGGAGCACTTGAAAATACTGTCCAAAAAGTTCATTCTATGAGTTGTCAAATTTGACGATACCCGATGAGGTAACCATGTTCATACAATCAGTACTGCAGAACATCGGCTGGTTTTTAGGCGCATGCGCCACAGTTTCTTTCATCGAGCACCAAGTACATGCTCGCTTGATGCACCAGAAGAACTTTCTCAGTAAGTACACCTCGAGTTTTAAGCGTGTTTATGAAGCACACGCCATTAACCATCACGGCCATTATTCAAAGATTTTCACAGACGAACCTGTTCCTCCAGGCGAAGACGAAGAAATTCGTTTGACTGTTCACAAAGCGCCTATCAAGACATTGCCTCTGATCGTTTTGATCTCACTAGTTTCGATACCTGGAGCGCTTATATTTGCTTTTGTAGTCGTGATGCACCACTGGGTCTGGAACAAAATTCACTTAGAGATGCATAAGCCTGAACACAGAGGCTTCAGTAATTGGTCAGCTTACAAGTTCCTAGCTCGGCACCATTACCTACACCATGTTTATCCCAACAAAAACTACAACGTTGTTTTTCCCTTTGCTGATTACGTGACCGGAACCAATGTTCATGCATCTAAGTCTGAACTGCTCGAAATGTATGATCTAGAGCTTCTGCCTCTCAAACCAGCCGAATTGGCTTCACTAAGAGAAGCTGCTGCTCAAGAAAAACAAGAGAAGCAGGCTAAGCAAGAAAAGCAATTAGCAACTCTTAGAGGCTAATTTCAGGTCATCTTCTTAGGTTCATTTCAATAGTTCTACACTCTGGGCAGCTTCGGTTGCCCAGAGTTTTTCTATGTATCTCTTAGTGTTAGTTGTGGCAGTGGCAACTGAGCGCCTGTGTTCTAAGAGCCGCAGTGGCATGTAGACAACAATGGCGGTGAGCCAAGCTTGAACTGAACAAACGCCAACATGAAAAGCTTCAGTTCCTGGTATCACACCAGAGGTGAGCACACCAACAAAACCAGCGGCAAAAAGAGCAATAAACGCCGGCCATCTAACCACCGGCAAACTTGCTGCATCAGGCACATGCGATAGATCATGGGCTTGTCCAAGTAAGCGACTAATCATGAAAAACTCACAGAGCATAATCACTGTTACGGTGGGAAGGAAAACACAGTTGAGCGAAGCAATGGCTTCTAGCGATTTGGCGATGCCGGCAGTCGAAAGCCATGCCGCCAGAGCGGCGCAGACTATAGCAAGCACGGCACAAACACCATGGTGCGGCAGCTTCTTTATATTCTCAACAGCATT
>CALRJJ020000286.1:0-6600 GCA_943367505.1 Flavobacterium psychrophilum
GTCGGACTCTTCATAGACAAAGGCGAACACGCCGGCGTTCAACACAAGCTCAATGCAGTTGCTAACAGCAAAGACAATCCCCATGAAGTGTTCATAATTAGAGCAGCAATGCTGCGCGACATCTCGTCTGGTCAAAATTCTAATTCGCCCTCTAGTGCGCCTTCTAATTCACCAGCAAATCAAGCCGCCCTAGCTCAACAACTTAGCCAGCAAAACACCTGGGGCTACTACCAGACTCTTTCTAAGATGCTCGACGGACAACCACTAAATTACGTTTATCCTGGCGCACCAGCTCCAAGAATAGTCACCGCAGAAAACCTGCGAAAGATTCTGCAAAACTCAAATTTCAGTTCAGAATTTGAACGCTGGCTGGAACAAGTTTATGCCAAAATGATTGCAGATAAAGACAGCTACATTGGCTTCAAGTTCCAGAGCACTCTAGATGACCGACAAAAGCTAGTGCTCGACATTGTTGGCCGCATGCGACAACCTGCCAGCAATGACACCACCCAAGAACTGGATGGCCTCGTAAATGAATCGACACTGATTGACGGCAATCTCGGACTAACCAACGAAGAACAGTGGGTTTATTGTGGCACTATTCTCTCCCGTTTCCAGAAGTCACCACTAACGGTGCCAGAGCTTATATCAAAGCCAATGATAAAAACTTGTTTTGAGTCAAAATTCGATGAATAAACTAAAACCATATTTAGCCACGATCTGCGCCCTGGGAATATCTCCATTTACTTCAGCACTAGCTGCAGATAAGAGTGAGCCAACCAAGCCAGCAGACACATCAACGGCTGTTAAGGCATGGGAGCCATCAGCAGGACATGTGCAGATACCGCTCTGGCCTGGCAAACCGCCAGATGCACTGCCGGCCAAAGGGCCAGAGTTTAACTCTAAAACAGAAGGCCTGAACAACGTCTCCAAGCCGACTATAACAGTCTACTCACCTCCGGAGAACAACAACACTGGGGTTGCTGTTGTTGTCATTCCCGGCGGCGGCTACAAAGTTTTGGCTATGGATCTCGAGGGTACCGAAATTTGCGACTGGCTCACCTCTAAAGGCATCACCGCCGTTCTTCTAAAATATCGCGTACCAAGTGCAAAACTCTATCCCGCCCGTGGTTCAATCCAGGCCCTAGAAGATCTACAAAGAGCCATGAGTCTCGTGCGCTCACGTGCAGCAGAGTGGCATATCAATCCGCACAAAATAGGCGTGCTTGGATTTTCAGCCGGCGGCCATCTAGCCGCTTGGATTAGCAATACCTACGAAAAACGGGCCTACAAGCCCGTCGACGCCATCGACAAAATAAGCTGTCGACCTGACTTCGCTGTGCCGATTTATCCTGGTCATTTATGGATAGACAGAAACAAGTTCGAGTTAAATTCGGACATTCATGTCACCAGAAAAACGCCACCGACATTCTTGTTGCAAAATGAAGACGACCGGGTTGATCCAGTTGAACACTCACTTGTCTATTACCGCGCCCTGAGAGCAGCTGGCGTGCCCGTGGAAATGCACCTATATGCCCAGGGTGGGCACGCATTTGGATTGCGACCGTCAAAGCTTCCTGTATCGAAATGGCCTCAACTAGTCGAGACGTGGTTGAAGACAATTGGCATGCTTTAGGTTGGCGCTTCGTTCGGAGGAGAAGCTAAAACCATCTATCCACTTAAGGAAACAAATCAAAATCTGTCACAAGCGCGCAGACTTTACCCTTAGCATCGAGTCCCCAATACGAAACGTAGAGGCCGTCACCGACACCTGATGAAAAAGCAATAAGATTGTGTCCTGGCGAAATCAGAAGATCAGCATTTCTGCAATCAGGCGGTAGACTACCATCAAGCGCTGCAATAATTCTGTCACAGAGAGCCTTAGTATCAGGCATTCGGTGCATCTCATTGGCAGTCTCAAAATCCGTAAAACAACCAGTCCCAGAATCTACGCCATAACCGTAGACAGCATTCTTCCGGCGTTGCTCAGGAGCACCCTCCTCAGAAGCAAGCTGCCACGAGACAATAGGAGCCGCACTGAAGGCAACCTTGGCAAAGGCAATTCGCTGGCCACCATTTGAGGGAAAACGAGCGATGGCAATTGAGACCGGATACTTTCCAGGAGTTACGGTTCTATCCAACGGCGGCGGCGCGAGAGAAGAGAAAAATACATCACTGGCTACAATCTTTCCGCTAGGCAATAAGAGCTCCCCGACACGTTTCTCACTAAACTGCACCACTCCATCTTTGGTTTTCAAAGATGCTCCAGGAGTAAACGCCTTAGCAGCATAGACCGGTGTACTCGGCGGAGGCGGCACAGATGCCATCAGCTTATCAATCTCTTCAGGAGAAGGAATAGGACGAACACACGCAGAAAGCAGCAAAAAGCTACAGCCACCCAAAGCAAGAGCGAATGAGACAATCGACAATTTCCGGCGCTTAATCATGGCTTACCTATCGTGCAACAATCAAAATTAGTCAATCTCCAGATTGCATAGACAGAGACCTCTTTCCTACAATCAAGTCAAGCGAATCGGTCGCGCACCTGTTACTATTCCCAATGCTTTCTGTTGTAAATTCATGAATTATCAAAATTACCGAAATCGTACAAGAACTCAAGTCAAATTAGCAAGCACTATGCGGCTGCTGCTAATCTTGGTCCTCGCGCAAACATTGATTCCAGTGCTACCACTGTTCGCTCAAGGCGCAGCTCCTGTAAATGATCAATATATTTTCTCTCCAGACAAAAAGCTGAAAGCCTCCTATTCGAAAGGCAAAGTCTGCGTCAGAGATCCTCAAAACAAACTGATCTCCGATTTTATCCCCAAAGATTCAGCTGGCCCCAACTCCGGCATAACCGATCTGTATTGGATCGACAACAACCGACTGGGAATTCAGTTCCACATGAACCCCTCCATGGAGTACCTTTCGCTAACTGATATTCACGGCAAGGAACTGCACAACTATCTGGGTTACAACTTTTCCTGGTCCCACAATAGAAAGGCTGTTGCTCATGTCGGTCAAATGATTCACTTCACTGAATGGCCTCACAGCGAATACATTCAGGTCAATGACCGCACCATTTATCCGCTCTCTGGACCAGCTTACGGCAAAGGCATAAAAACGGTGCATAGCTTTATTCCGTCATTTGCCTGGAGCCCAGACGACAGCAACCTCGCCCTAATAGATGAAGTCGAGGGACAAGGAGCAGGCAAATACCTAGTCATAGTCCCAATTAGTAGTCATAAACCAGCAAGACAGATCAAGATACTGCCGAAGCAGTCTGCGGCAATAGATACTCTTTATCCAAATGGCGTTAAGCTCACCTGGCAAGGCAACACTGCACTAACAGTTTCTACCACGGACGGTGCCAAGTGCAAGGACCTGCCGTTAACTATTAGCGTGAAATAGTTGAGCTGTAGCCTGGGTGTTATCTCACGGCCTCAAGGAAGCGCAAATCATACATCCAGCCTTCCCCGCCCTGGTCGCTGAGAATGCTGACCATGCCAGTACTCATAAACGCCAATTTTAAAATTTCCCATTGATCATCGCTGATCTCACCATACTGGCAGCTCAATCCGCCAGATTCCCACATAATGGTGACCGAGCGACGATCTATTGCATCGGTAATCACATCATAACTACCCAGACGAGTAACTCGACCATAGTGCCAGCGAAAATCTTGGCCAACTCTTTTGGCCTGAGCCGCTTCCATGGCGTTAGAATCAGCACTCTGTATTCTGTCAACGGACTTCTCATCGGACATAAGACTGTCACCTCATTGATGTGATAGATCGACTACACCTACACGAATAAGCGGCCACCGTTAACCTGAATTTCAAAATCGAGCGAATAGGCCCTCTCGATTCGAGCCTATTCTAGTCTTATATCAGCTCTTGTATGAGCCGACTGTCCGCACTTTTGAGTTAGAATCCTCACATAAGACTCAAGAAGTGATAATTTGGTTGTCATTTCTCGCTCCACTCTGACGAACCACCTAAATCGGTAGCAGGCTCAGACTAACAAAATGCCCGACGACAATAAATCGAAAGCGAATCTCAGGGTCGCAGGCCCGGTCGCTGCATTTTTGATTTTAGTGCCGATACTTTTTCTGCTCATTGCCAATTACGCAGACGGAATCTTTTGCTGGGACGATCACCAGAAAGTCTTACTGCTGTCCTCTGGCGGAGCTGTTTTTAGCGCACTGCTGCTACTTTTCTGGGTTCAAAGACTAGAGAAGATACAACAAAAAGGCAATCAAACAGAAATCAAAAAAGCGGAAGACAAACAAGCGGAATCAGAACAACAAAATTTGATTGTTGCAAACATTCTGGACAATCTGGGTTGGTCTCTTTGTTGCCTTGCCATCGCGCTGAGCGAAGCCCGAGGTCAGTGGCACATTCTGCGAGAAGTGTTTTTTGTACTCGGATCTTTTGGAGGTGGGTTAGTCGCCTTTAACTACCTCTGGAGATACAAGTACCCAACAGGGGCGTTCAAGTCATACGATAAATACGCTAGTCTGTTTTTCGCGATTCTGTATCTCGCAATACCCGGTTATCTCGCTTGGCGCTATTTTACTGGAGCACAAAGTATTTTCTAAATCTTGAAGAACAGAAACCTTTCTCAAATAATAGCCGCACTGCTGCTGCTGCTCGCAATATCTTCCCAAAGCCTCGCCGGAGCAAAAGAAAGTCTTGCTAGCTTTTCTTGCTAGCTATTGTTGCTAGTTTTTCTTGCTAGCTATTGTTGCTAGTTTTTCTTGACTAATCGCAATCACTATACATCTCTCACTATTTCTGAAATCGTGGCTCGGGTTTCTGCCTTTGCCTGATTGAGGCATTCCTTTATCAGCTCTAGACTGCAACAACGTTTTTCTCGATCTTGGGCAGTGAGAGAAGAAACGAGATCAGCCAATACCTGGTTTGTTACCGACGGAAACTGACTCAAATCGCATTGAGTGAGTGGCTCAGCTTCTTGGCCAGTGAGCAAGAAATATAAAGTGCTGCCTAAGGCGTAAAGATCTGAGTGAGCACCAGACTCTCCCCTAAATTGCTCAGGTGGCATATAAGCAAGCTTTCCAGAGGCGGCGCCGTCGGCAATGGCACCATCAAGTTTCTTTGCCACCATAAAGTCAATCAGCTTAACTTGATTGTCTCCCGACCAGATCAGATTATCAGGAGTAAAATCTTGGTGAGCGATTCTTATGCAGTTATGCAAATACTCGAGAATGCCAACCATACAAAATGCTAGTTCAATAACAGCATCCTGAGAAAATGGCCCCTTCTCTCGAACTAATTCTTTGAGGGAACTACCAGCAACATATTCAAGTACCAGGTAGGCTCGCAGCTCTTCAACAAAAAAGTCTTCAAGCCTTACGATGAAGGGATAATCAATACTTCCAAGTATTCTTGCCTCTTGCTCAAATGAATCAATAGCCTGACGCTTTGCGGCAAAATCTGCGTATGCCGGGAGTACATACTCTTTCAGCACCACCAAATTCTTACCAGCTTCGCCCGGTGAGTTAGCACCTGTAACTCTGGCAAGATAAGCGGTTCCTTGCCCACCACGCCCTATCTGCCGCTCAATCTCGTAGGCACCCTCTTTGAGCTTGCGCCCGGCCACCAGCGGACCGAGCAGTTCAGCACCGGGTACGGTACCAAGGGCTTCAAGCCAGAGCTCACTGTATGATGGGTCTTTTGCATTGGGCTGAAGGCACTGCTCGATTCTTGGATCTACTTCAATGCCTCGTTTCTCTAAGGCGGCTTTGAATGTTTGCCACCTTGAACGATCAGCAAGAATCTCTAGCTTAAATTTGAATGGCTTACGCCAAGACTTTTTGCGCTCGTCAACCCTCACCATTGACTTGATGGGGTCTGTTTCATTAGGCTCCAACGAGATTCGAATTACATTATCTAACTTAAAGCGAACCTTACTGAGAAACTCCCCGCCTGCAGTGCGAAGAAAAGTGATCTCTGCAGGGTCAACAACGATGGCTGAGATACCACGGAGTTGACCGCAGTAGCGAAGACCCAAAGTCAGCCCGAGAAGAAATATATACTGGAAACCAAAGTTATTCTTGAAATCAGGAAAGGCCAAATGTAGGAACTTTGCAGCAGAATGAGAAAATTTGATTTCAATAATCATAAAGCCAATAAAAAAAACAAACAGCAGCGCATAAAAAGCAATATTCCAATCTCGATAGCCGAACTTCGATCCAGCACCGCTTACTTCCTCATCACCATAAGGCGCACACGGAATTACGGTAATGCTGGAATGACCTGATTCAACATTAGATTGCTGCCGGTAAAGGGCTGCCCACTCTTTGTACTTCTCTTCTGCCATTTAAAGTGTCCTAAATGTCTTAGTGTACAGATGAATCAGCTTTTTTAGTCTCTGCAACATTAGCCAACAGCAATTTTATCTCGTAACAAGAGGCTGGGCGATCAAGCACATCTAGCTGAGTTAGCTTGAAGACTAAATCAGCTAGGCCGTTAGCATTACCATGAGAGACTGTTGAGCTACTCTGAATACTAGGGCGACTAGGAAGCAATGCCACAGGATCTTCACCTGTTAACAAGAAATTCAAAGTACAACCAAGAG
>CALRJJ020000287.1:0-6595 GCA_943367505.1 Flavobacterium psychrophilum
AAGGCAGGAAGAAGACAAAGCTTTTCAGCCAATCGGGGAACAGCTCCATGGGAATGAGCATACCTCCAAGAATCATGCTTAACCTTGTGTAGATAAGCAACAAGCCGGATGTATCTTCTAGCCAAAATGCCCAGAGCCCTATGATCAGGTGACCTAAGCCATCTAAAACAAAGGCTAGAAGAACTGCAATTAGCAGCATAATCGGTGCTGCTGGACTGCAATTGAACGGCCCCACTAGACAAAAAGTAACGACGGCCCCGGTAGCGAAGTTAGCTAAAAATCTAACGATTCGCTCACCAAGTGCGCTACTTAAGCAGTAAAGCGGATAACTTATTGGCTTAAGCAAACGCACAGCCAGAGCGCCCGAACGCACATCTTCATCTATCTGCTGAGCCAAGCGCGGAGCCGACATATAGATAGCCTCAGTCACAGTCAAATACCAGAGCATTTGATTGAGCGATAAGCCACCAATAACGGCGCTAGCTGACTCTCGATAAGTGGCCTGCCAGAGCTTCAAAAAGATGAAGAGAATGACGGCCAAGAAGAAAGTACGACTGGCTACCTCACCTAAGTAAGCCAGGTTCGACCGGGCCGCAACTCTTGCAACGGCCCAGATCTGGCGTATTGAATTTTTCATGATGCAATTTCCTGATTTTAAAGGCTAACTTGGCGAAATGCAGTTTTGCATAGGCAAACTAGCTGCACTATTGAACAAGTGAGCGATTATTTCTTCCAGCCCAGCTGACTTTCCTTCAATCAAGGTATTCTCGCTAACACTAGATAGAGAGTCGTCTAAAACTACTCGACCATGGTTGATGACAATAACTCGATCGGCAACTGATTCGATATCACCGGTGTCGTGGCTAGTGAGAAAGACAGTTACTCCTTCTTCTCTATTCCACTCACAGACGAGATCGCGTAAGTTTTGCCGAGCGATAACGTCAACACCAATAGTCGGCTCATCAAGCAAAAGCAACTGCGGCCGGTGCAACAAACTAGCAGCTATCTCAGCTCGCATACGCTCCCCCAGAGAGAGTTTACGCACAGGAGTAGAGAGGAAGCGACCAAGATCGAAGCGTTCTACCAGTAGCGCTTTTCTCTTTCTATAGTCATTTTTGGGAATGCCATAGATCTCAGCCAGCAAATCAAAGCTGTCTGATGGCGGCAAGTGCAGCCATAGCTGTGAGCGCTGACCAAACACCGCGCCTATCTGACTAACTAGCTTTGAGCGTTGTTTCCAGGGATCTAAACCCAACACCGAAGCCGTACCAGAACTAGGCTTAAGAATGCCAGTGAGCATCTTAATTGTGGTCGATTTACCAGCACCATTTGGCCCGATGAACGCCACCGACTGACCAGCGGGAACAGTAAGCGAAATTCCTTCAACAGCTACAACGCTCTTAGCATTTCGGCGCAAGAGGCCCTGCTTAATTTCAAATACTTTTCTCAAATTGTCGGTTTCTACTGCGTTCTTTAAAGGCTTCATTAGTGCACTTTCTATCTCCATAAGGGTGAAATATACGGGTCAATTTTCGGACTAGAACAAACAATGCTTCGACAAAAAATTCGGCAAAAAAAAGCCCCCTTTTGAGTGGGAGCCGTCGAAAAAGCTGAACTGAATGCTGAATGCTGTTTGTGTCAGTACATACTTTGCGACGTGCTCCTATGCTTGGCGCCTTCGGCGACAATTTGTTGGGTGGGGAGCATGTAGCAATTTCTGTTCATCAGTTCATTATGCTGGAACCAGAAAATAGTTCAATAGATTGTTAAGGAAAAACGAACTTTACTAAATAGATTGTCGAATCCAAATTGACGGAGAGTGAGTTGGCTCTGGTTTTAATTATGGCTGTTACGGGGATGTGGTAACGTGAATTTAGAAGTTTCAGACTCTCACCAGTGGCTATGTCACAGAAAAAAATCACACTAAAAGCCTGTGCTGTCATATCTACTCTTGCTCTAGCGCACACTGCCGCGAGCGCACAAGGACTTGGTGAATTTGGCGGACTTAACGCTGGTCTATTCGGGGTCGGAGCCGGCGCCGCTGCAATGACGCAATCCAAACCGCAGCGTAATAATTATGCCAATCCAGCGCAAGCACAACAGTACTTCATCATGCAGAACCGAGCCATAGAGCAATACTCAAAACTGGGAAACCAATACGAGCTCAAAAAACAATGGGAGAATGCCGAAAGAACTTTTGCCTATGTGCTACAGATAATCAATATGCGAGATGGAGTGGATAGCCAGAAGAGCATTGCGCCGCTCAAGCATCTCGTAACAGCAAGCGACGCTCAGCATAAAGTGAAGCAAGCAATTTACTATCAAACAAACGTGCTCAAGGTAACTAAAGCAGCCAAAGTTCCAGCCAGAGCAGCCGTTGTTCAAGAGTCACTCTCTCTTTCCAACCTGTTGATCAAAGACAAAGACTATCCAAAGGCTGAAAGTATTTTGCGCCAATCAATAGCCTTAGCTAAGCAAGAACCAGTGATGACCAAAGAGCGCACCACAACGCTAGTCGTGCTTGGCAAAGTATACAAGGCGCAAAATAAAACACAAGAAGCCGCAGAAGTAGAATCAGAACTGGCGCAGAATCTCCCTAAATCTCCAGACATAGAAACAGCGCCAGCAAGTTCAACTAGTCCAGGCAGTCAGAGCCTTGCTCCTAGTACCTCTGCGACAAGCGACACAGTGCTGCAGCCAACAAGTGATAGCGCGGCGACAAGCAACACTACCACAACAACTCCGGCGGCCGATTCTAATGGTGCCAACAGCACTGCGCCCCAATTGCAACCAGCGAGCGAAGCCTCATCCCCAAGCAATGCTACTCCTCAGCCTGCTCTCGAGGCTCCAAACGCAAGCGCTCCATCTCCTCAGCCTGCTGTAGAGGCTCCAAACTCAAGCGTTCCAGCTCCTCAGCCTGCTAGCGAGGTTCCAAACTCAAGCAATCCGGCTCTGCAAACACCGCCATAGCTGCCAATTTTTCTACCTCTTAGTGGGTAGAATGTATTGGAACTTGGCCATCCGGGTGATTTCTTGGCAGTAACAATCCCAAAACTTGAAGCTGGCAGCTCTAGTGCTATTGGCCTCATATATGATCGCTGTTCACCAGAACAGCAGCCACTGGCTGGGTGTTTTGTCATAGATGACGGACTGGTAGTATCAGTGGCCTCGTCGCTAGCACCATATAAGTGCAATCCCCAAGCTCTAAAAATTGTTCTATTAAATTCAAAAGTTGAATACGCAGTCAAGGCCATCACGCTACACCAGTACTTCACCTCGCCCGAGGCCAATCGGAGCTGGCAAAGTGGCTCACCCCCTCCGCCCAAAACTAGAGTATATGACTGCTCTTTTCTCCACTTAGACAATCAGTTTCAAACATTGTCTCCCAGTCAAATTGAAAGCGTCAGCGAGGCCTTACGGTTTCCTCTAGACCTAAACAACGAGGGCTTTCGCGGCAATTTTTGTGACATCGATTTACCCCTTGTTCTACAGACGCTAAACAGCGCGCAGCGAGATGGAATCCTCTATCTCTGCGACGATATGATGCGACCCATAGCTCAGATTTTTTGCTTAAAGGGCAAGGTAGTAACAGCTCAGTACAAAAATCTATGGAACGAAATGGCTATCTATCAGATTGTCGAAAAAGATGTTGCCACCAAGTTTGCTTTTCACCCCAGCACAACTCAAGGCACTTGGCCTCATGCCTTGCTCAATCGTTCATCGGATACCTTGTTACTAGAAGCCTACCGAAGGCTCGACGAGCTACAGCGAATACGCTCTGGCCTTGCCGCCGGCATCAGTACTTTCGCCCGAAAAACAGAGAGCTGCAACACTAGCGATTTAGCAGACGAGGCAAAACCCTTCGCAGCAGCGCTATTTGAGGCATTGGATGAGGTAACACCAGCCGATCACCTCTGGATGGTACTGGGCTGTGATGACTACACTGTCTATCGCACACTCTTTGAGCTCAGTCGCAGTGGTCAAATTATCGCGGTGGGTAGCGCGGAAATGAGCAGTGCAGCAAGGGACCCTGCCAATCTTGAATCTGATGAAGAGATACTCGATTTCGCTCTTTCGGACAAAGAGCTAGAAGAAAATTGCCCAGTTACAAGCATCAGCATCGAACCACAATCAATGCGCCTATTGAAGAAGGTCGGTGCAATCGTAGCTGACCCTGGCGCAGCCACCACCTACAAAAATCACAATATTCATCTGCCCCTGTCTGCTGCTGGCTTTCCCATTCTCCAGAACGGTGAAATTATTGGCATGCACAGCCGCAGCAAAACAGGACAACTAGGTTTAGAAACCAGCCAAATGCTTACACTTGATGTCATTCTCGCACTCAAGGATGACAAAACTGCAATTATGAAAACCTACGAGATGATAGCTGAGAATGCTGAGCCCGCAAGCGAAAAAACAATTACAGTCAACGGGGAGATCTACAGTCCGCTGCGAACCTTAGATCAACCGACAACACCGTTGACAGCAACGGCTTCTGCCGGCAAATCGGCCCGCAGATTTCTCGCCACCATAGCCTGGTTTATCGGTGGCTATTTGCTCGTGCTCGCTATCTCAAATCTGGCTGGGTTTATCAGTGGGCTAAATAATCAACCATCCAGTCAAGGTAACACAACAACTGAGATCAATGAGCCGTCCCAAAAGGGCAAATGAGCAATTGCTGAAACTACGGGCAATAGGGCCTGCAAATTTATCACTGACAGGTACGTACTATCTCCATCGCTCTATAATTTTGCCAAATAGGCTACTAAATTAGTGCATATTATAGAATGTAGTAGAAAAAAGAAAAAGTTTTTTTGGGGTAGTTTGAAGAAAAAAACGGCGACACACTCGAACGTGAGTATGTCGCCGCAAAAAAGTTCATTTGACTAGATCGTAACTCACATCAGTGAGCCACGAACATGCACTAGCTCGAACTCAAAATTAGATCAAAGTCAGTCGACCTGATCAAGCCACCGAATAGCTTGAGCGGGAGTACTGTTGCCATTGACGAAGCCATCATAGATAGAGAGACGCTGCTGCCTGGCCTGGTTATAGCGAGCAGTAAGAGCGCGAAGCTCCTCGTCAAAAATGGCCTGGGCAGTGCCAAAAGCAGACTCAAGAGGGGGAATCAACTGGCTGACGGCGAGGTCATAAACTTGCTTGCTCTGGTCGAGACTCTCGCGCTTTTGGCGCTCAATTTCAACCAGTCGATCGGCATAGATGATGTCTTGTGCGCACTTTTCGGCCTGATAGATTTCATTACTAGCACGCAGCTGCTCGCCGCTAATCTCGTCAGCTTCCACCTCCGCCAGCTTGAGGGCATCGAAGGCCGGCAGGCACGAAATGTGATCGGGCGAACCGGCTTCAGTACAGGCCTGCTGATAACAAGCTTGTGCTTGAGAAATCCTGGTAAGGCGTTCGGCTTCAATAGTGAGCTTGCGCTGGTCAAGGCCAGCAAGGGCTCGGGTAATGGCAAGGCCATGATTGGTGCCAGCCTGGCGATACTCTTGCTCATAAGTCTTGTGAGCAGCCAAATAGGCTCGCTCGCAGACGATCCCGAGTTCTTGCAGGGAGGTCGCTTTGGCGTGTCTCAGAGCTTCACGGGCGGCCAGCAGAGGTGCTTCAAGACGCTCGCGGGTGGCGGTCATGCTGGCGTCAGCTCTCTGGCATGCCGCGGCATAGCTGGAGAGAACGAGAGTCAAAGTGTTGGCGCTGTGCATATTTCCTCTTTCGTGTGTAACTGCAGCGCTTACAGGGCCATAGTCAATACACTGGCTCTGGTGCGCTGCTATAGCTGCGGGATATTTAGTTGTTTAGTTGGTGCAATTCAACCCTTCCGAACGCCCAACTGCAGGCGCAATCTGAAAGCGATAATGCTCGTGACAGCACGCTTCAGCTAACCTCAAATGCTGCTTTTGACAGCCCTTAACCAGGCCTAATCTCATCAAATCAGCCTCAATGCTTTTGGCAAAGAGTCACAGTGTCAGCTTTTGACAGAACTGGCGACCAACTACAGCACTGGTGTACTGCATGTTGGGGCTGATATTGATAAGACTGTCTGGGTTTGGCTTGGTAAAGGTTTTCGGATGCCTGAGGAGGAATGATTGAATTGCACCATTACCTTTCAATATCGAAGGGCGCAAAAGCAAACCTGGCGGGTCATTTCAGTTAACACTACGAAAGATCTCAACAAAATAATTAGAAAGCGGCGCTAACCAGGCCCTTCTTGAAGTGATATTTACATACATTTGGCAATGTTCTGTAACCTAAGCACCACTCTAGTCTTCCTCCGCATCAAGAGCAGCCAGGTCAATTTCTGACTCCTCGCTACCTTGCGCCACGGCAAGCTCTAGCCACTTCCTCGCTTCTTGCTTGTTACCGTTGTCTAATTCCACAATGGCCAGCTCCGCTTGGGCATCAACAACACCATCTTCAGCAGCTTCCCGCAACAATCGCAGTGATTCGCTGTTGTCTCTTGCCCCACCCAGACCATCTCGATATAGAACCGACAACGCATATTTGGCCTCACAATCGCCAGCTTCTGCGGCTCTGCTAAACCAAAGACGAGCAGCTTTGTAGTCTTCTTGTACTCCAG